>JAGWGA010000040.1 GCA_028867675.1 Nitrososphaerota archaeon
CCATCTGTTGCTGTTTTTCGTTTAAGGGTCCAGGAATATGTGACTCTAGCATTTCTGAACACATCTTAATTGGAGAAAGAGGATTCTTAAGATCATGGCTAATCATGGCAACCAATTCTTCTTTAGTTTTGATACTATCTTGTAGTTCCAAATTAGATTTCTTAAGTTTATTATTTAGATCAACTGTATTAAATTCACTTTCTGTCCATGTAGCAAGATCATTTAGTATTTTTCTATCAGTCATACTAAGAGTTCGGGGTTTAGTATCTATGATACAGAGTGTTCCTATTTTTTGATTGTTGGGACCTTTGATAGGCCGTCCTGCATAGAATCTCATATGTGGAGGTCCAGTTACAAGAGAGTTATTTACAAATCGTGGATCTTTTGTAGCATCTTCAATTAACATGATTGTGTCATCCAAAATTGCATGTGAACAGAAAGAGACATTTCGTGGAGTTTCTCTTGTATCAATAATACCAGCACATGATTTGAACCATTGACGTTCAGAATCTACTAAACTTACCAAGGCAATTGGAACATTAAATAGAATCTGTGCCATTGTAGTAATTCTATCAAATCTTTCTTCTTGTGGAGTATCTAATACACCTAAGGCATGTAAGGCTACTACTCGTTCTTTCTCATTTCGTATCAAAATTGATTCAGATGAAATATTGCATTGTTTGGGCAATAAACAAATTTGTTAGAAATACAATATAAAAAACAGTTACAAGATATTGAACAAACAATAACCAAAAATGAAAAGACATGAGATGCCATAAAATAAATGGAAAACGTGGGGGTAGTTGTATAATATTAGATAAAAATGAGAAAAATATAGGAATCAGATTTTATCTGAGCGCCTTTATTTTATTGTGTACCTTCTACTAGTTCAGCAGAAGCAAATCTCTGGCCTACTTGGGTAATTCTTACCTTTGCATTCTGTCCAGCCTTGCCGTCTTTAACAAATATCACAAAACCTTCTACTCTTGCAATACCGTCGCCTTTTCTACTGATTTCTGTAATAGAAACGTCGTATTCCTTACCAGTTTCTACTGGTTTTGGGCCGTTATCAAAACTTCTACCGCCGCCACCGCCGCCGAATCTTCGACCGCCGCCGCCACCGTATCTGTCGTTAGAACGTCCACCATAGGAACTTCCTCTATCGTTGTAACTCATCGTCGCACCTCCTTCTAAAAGTGTGAAAGTAGATACTCAATAAAAATGCTCGAAATTTCTTTTTGATGTCAAAAATTTGACTCTTTTTCGATCATTGACTCATTTCATTATGCTTAATACTGATAGAGGAAGTCATTATTCATGGCAAAAGCCAAAGCAAAACCAAAAGCAAAAGCAAAAGCAAAGAAGAAATAAAAAAATCGGACCTGTGAAGGTCTTATCCTTTTTCTAAGATTCTTAGATTTTGTTGTATCTTTCAATTTCTTACACCATAAGATGAAAGTCTGATGGTGAAGATTCCCAATTCAAGTTTCATTTTTCCATAATTACATAAAAAACTATAACGAAAATCTTTAAACTAATTTAGACACAATCTTATTCGTACATGAGTGAAATCAAAACATGACTATGGAATCTCCAATATCCAAATTACTTGCGGATTTACAAACTACTTCATATGGATTAACAAGCCAACAAGCTAATGAAAGATTAGAAAAAATCGGTCCAAATATTTTAAATAAACAAAAAAAGTCTGATGCGTTTTCACTTTTTCTTTCTCAGTTTAAAAGTCCCATAATCATCATACTACTTTTTGCCGCAGCGCTATCATTATTTTTACAAGATTCAACTGATGCAATAATTATTTTTATAATAATTTTTGTAAGCAGCATGCTTGGTTTCTTTCAAGAGTACCGCGCATCCAGTGCAATAAAGAAATTACTTGCAATGGTAAGAATAAAATCAAATGTAATTCGTGACAGAACTCCAAAAGAAATTCCTCTAGAAGAAATCGTGCCTGGAGATATCGTCATACTTTCAGCAGGAAATAAAATTCCAGCTGATTGCACAATTATAGATTCAAAAGATCTGTTTGTTAACGAATCTGTTTTAACTGGAGAAACATTTCCCGTAGAAAAAAACTCCAATGCCACATCAGATGAACTTCCAATTAGCAAAAAAACAAACATGTTATTCATGGGAACAAACGTAATTAGCGGAAATGCTAAAGCAGTTGTTTTAAAAACGGGGTCTCAGACAGAATTTGGAAAAATTTCTGAGCGTCTAAGACTACGTGTACCTGAGACAGAATTTGAGCACGGAGTAAGAAAATTTGGTTATTTTCTCACTCAAGTCACACTAATTCTAGTAATTGCAATCTTTGCAATTAATGTATACCTTGCAAGACCCGTCCTAGATTCGTTCCTTTTTTCTCTTGCACTTGCGGTGGGCTTGACTCCTCAGTTACTACCAGCAATCATTAGTATCAATTTATCACATGGGGCACGGAGAATGGCCAGTCACCAAGTTATTGTCAAGCGCTTGGCGTCAATTGAAAACTTTGGTAGCATGAATGTGCTATGTTCTGATAAAACAGGTACGCTAACTGAGGGAGTTGTAAACATAAAATCATATCTTGATGTAAACGGAAACGATAGTGAAAAAATATCATTGTATGCATATCTTAATGCAATTTATGAAACAGGTTTTGCAAATCCGATTGATGATGCAATAAGATCTTTCAAAGTTTTAGACATATCAAATTTTAAAAAACTTGATGAAATACCTTACGATTTTTCAAGAAAAAGACTTACCGTATTATTATCAAAAGGAAGTGAACAGTTAGTCATAACAAAAGGGGCATTGTCAAACGTATTGGAAGTTTGCTCATACGCAGAAGTCCAAACACAAAAAATCGAGATAGAGAAAGTAAAGCAACAGATCTTACAGAAATTTACAGAGTTAAGCCAACAGGGATTTCGTGTTTTAGGAATTTCATATAAAAATTTGGAAACTACAGATATGAAAAAAGAAGAGGAATCAAACATGATATTTCTTGGATTCATTGTATTGTATGATCCACCAAAATCTGGAATAATCAACACCATAAATCAATTAAGAAGTCTTGGAATTTCACTAAAAATCATAACTGGAGATAACAAGCTTGTTGCTACAAATTTAGCAAAACAGATCGGATTTGCAGATCCAAAAGTACTGACAGGTTTGGAGATGAGACAAATTACTAATGAAGCATTTTACCAGCAAGTAAACGATGTTCAGATTTTTTCAGAGGTAGAACCAAATCAAAAGGATCGTATCATAGTTGCTTTAAAAAAATCAGGCAACGTAGTCGGATTCATCGGTGACGGAATAAATGATGCAACTGCATTACACACAGCTGATGTCGGAATATCAGTGGATACTGCAGTAGATGTGGCAAAAGAGGCATCAGATATTGTACTTTTAGAAAAGAATTTGGACGTACTAATAAAAGGAGTGGAGGAAGGACGGAGAACATTTGCCAATACCATCAAGTATGTATTCATGGCAACTAGTGCAAATTTTGGTAACATGTTTAGCATGGCAGGAGCTTCAGTATTTCTAACATTCCTACCAGGACTTCCAAAGCAGATACTTCTTACCAATTTGATTACAGATTTTCCGGAAATGACAATGTCAACAGACAATGTAGACAAAGAGATGGTATCAGAGCCCCATAGATTTGATCTTAGATTTATCAAAAAATTTATGATTATTTTTGGTCTCATAAACTCAAGCGCAGACTTTGCAACTTTTGGAATGCTACTTGCATCAAGGGTTACAGTAGATCAATTTAGAACAGGCTGGTTTATCGAGAATGTAATTTCTGCCGCACTTGTTGTTCTTGTCGTCCGAACTAGAAGACCCATGATACATGGAAACCCAAGCAAGTATCTACTAATATCTACACTTGTTTCAATTTTTGCAGTAATTGTAATACCATTTATAATATTAGGAAAGGAGTTTGGTTTTGTTCCACTACCATTTAACATTCTTGGAGCAATACTTGTAATTGTCTCTGTATACATAATAATCGTAGAAACAGTGAAGAAAATATTCTATAAAAGAGTAAAAAATTAGAAAAATTTCATCATGCTGATCGTTAGGTTTTATTATCCATTTTAGGAAATATGATAACATGGTCTTTACCAAGATTGTAAAATTAGACCAGTTTTGCAAGTCCATAATGGCTGTAGACAGAAATGTATGTTCTGTATCTGTAATAGACAATAATGGGAAACTACTTCACAGTGTATCCCATCGCGGACTTATGCAACCAAATTTAGAGAAATGGAATGACTCCCACTATATGGAATGTGTATTTGACATTTCCATGGGAGGAAAGTTTGATGAACTTTACGGACCAATAAGATATCATCATTCAAACGATGAGAACTTCATGATGTTCAGTTTCCCATATAACAAAAGTGTCATCATTGTAACAAGTACAAAGAAAATTAGCCCAATTGCATTTGCTACAAAAATATCAAATAAGATAATTGATTCTGTGGAACAGTGAAGATACCAAGCATTATAACAATAATTTTGATTATTTTATGTTAATTTTAGACGATCTACTGTCTTTTTGAAATCATTCATGGGTACAATTTTTACTGTACTTATGGTAGATATTCCGACTGCAATACACATTTGTTCTATATCATGGGCACTTTTTGCATCCATGATTATAATCCATTGGTGCTCCAAGACTGACATGTAAAAACCCAGGATTTTTTGTATATTGAATTTTTTTTGAGTGGTTCTCATTTTGCCTTGAATTTCTAAAAATATTTTTTTGCTATTTTTATTGTTGAGTGGGCATAGTTCGGGGCTATGAACTGCAAAAACTCCAAAGAGCATAAGTGGACTATAATGTTATTTCTAATAAGTTTTAAGGTTAACAAAATACATCTTGATCTTACAACAATTATTATTGATTCTCAATTTTGGAATCCAAAATTGCCTTTATATGAAATATATTCCAAGTTAGTAACAGATGGACTTAATATTTATCATTATTTCAAACATAGAAGGTGAGAATAATTGAAACAAAAAATAAGTAAAATTCTTGTTCCAATGGATGGATCTCCAAGTTCATTCAAAGCACTCAATGAAGCAATTTACTTGGCAAGACAGTGTCATGGTACAATTACAGGTTTGTGTATAATTCCCATTTATACCATAAATTTGGGAAAATTACTAACATCATTAAAGAATCAGTCTCAGAAGGAGGCAAAGAAGGTCATGATGGATGCAAAAAAACAATGTGCACAAAATGGTATCGTATTTAATGAAAAAATAATCTATGGAAATCAGGCCTGGGAGATAACAGAATTTGCATCATACAAAAAGTTCGATCTAATAGTAATGGGCTCTAGAGGAATGAGTCGTGTAAAAGAGGCATTTCTTGGCAGTGTGGCAAATATCGTAGTACACAAGTCTAAAGTTCCAGTACTTATTGTAAAATAATCGAGTAAAAACACCAATACATACAGAATTTTTTATTTTAGACTGCCTTCATTCTTTTAAAAGAGTAGGTACCTAAAGTTCCTAGTGCACAAGTGTATAACAAAAGAATTATCAAATCAAGATCAAGAGAATGACTTCCCATTCCAAGAATAATGTTTCGAAGTGCATCTACACTATATGTTACAGGATCAATCATTGTTAAAATGGAGAGCCATTGTGGAAGTCTATCAATGGGAAACAATGCACCGCTTAGAAAGAACAGTGGAAAAACTACAAAACTGACTATCATCTGAAAACCCTCAAGACTGGTCATGTAACTTCCAAGAGTAAGACCAAGCGATGTTAAAGCAAAAGATAGAAGCAGTACAATCACAATTGTTTGAATTAGTGCAAATGGACTAAACTGTACACCTATGATAATACCCACTACAAGAAGAATTCCAACTTGAATCAGAGAATTGGTCATTCCTCCAAATGTTTTTCCTGTAAAAATAGTAGAACGTGACACGGGAGCAACCATCACGCTTTTTAAAAAATCAAATTTTCTATCCCAAATCACATATGAACCAAAAAAGACAGAAGAAAAAACAACTGACATACAAATGATTCCGGGGAATATGAATTTCTGATAATCTATAGAGTGTGATGCAATTGAAGCAGAAGTTCCAAATCCAGTACCTATGACAAAAAGCCAAAGAAGGGGAGTAAATGTAGATGCAACTAATCTACTTTTTTCTCTAAAGAATACCTTGACTTCTCTTAACCAGAGAGCGTAGATTTTATCGAAGTAAATCCTAGTGTTTATCATATTGGACATATCTCTCCATAAAACCGCCTTCAGCTTGTTCCTTTATGCTTCTTCCAGTCAGTGTCAAAAATACATCATTTAAGGTTGGACTACTTGATTCAACAGATTCAGCTTCAACATGTTTCAGAATTTCCGGAATATTCTTTTTAGCATCATCAACATTTAACAGAACATAACCTTCAACACAGTCAATTTTTTTTACAAATGGGAGCGCATTCAGATTATCGATATTGGCACCCTCTGTTTTCAATTTGAGTTTGACTACATCTCCACCAATCATAGATTTTAGTTTTTTAGGAGTATCCAATGCAATTATTTTTCCTTTATCAATGATAGCAATTCGGTTACACAGGGTATCGGCTTCTTCCATGTAATGAGTAGTGAGAATAATCGTTAGTTTTTCTTTTCTTACAAGATTTTTAATATACTCCCACATTGTTTCTCGACTTGAAGGGTCAAGTCCTAGAGTAGGTTCATCCAGAAAGAGAACTTGTGGGTTATGAATCAGTCCTCTAGCTATTTCCAGTCTCCTTCTCATCCCTCCAGAGTATTTTTTTACTTGATCATTTTTTCTATCTGTTAAACCAACTAGATCCAGTGCATCACTAATACGTTTTTCCCTAATTTCAGGTGCAACGCCATAAAGCAATGTATGAAGTTTAAGGTTTTCATACCCTGTAAGCAAATCATCACTGCTTGGAACTTGAAAGACAATTCCTATACTAGATCTGACTTTTTCAGGATCTGTATGGATATCAAATCCATTGACTGTGGCAGTTCCAGAAGTAGGTGCAAGAAGAGTGGCAAGCATGTGTATTACAGTAGTTTTACCAGCTCCATTAGGTCCTAACAAACCAAGGACTTCGTTTTGTTCAATATCCAATGAGAGATTATCAACCGCAATCAGTTTTTCATAACGTTTTGTCAAATTATGAATTCGAATCAACAATATTCAAGAGCATATTGGCTACATATTATGTTTAGAATGGAATATCATCTATGAAATTCTTAAAAATCGTTTAAATGATTGAATATTCAAGAAACAATATGATAAAACATATCATGATACCTTATGATAAATCAGAGCCTGCTTACCGGGCATTTGAATATGCACTGGATCTTGCAAAAAAATACAATTCAAGCATCAGCATAGTATCTTGTGTTTCGATTCAGATTCCAACTGATCCATATTATGGAACTGCATATATTGAAACTACAAAGTTGATGAAAGAAGACGCTGCCAATTCCCTCTCAAAATTAGAATCAATACTTAAAGAATCAAAAATACATTTCAAATCAGAAGTATTAGAAGTCATATCAATTACAGAGTCTTTGATATCATATGCAGAATCCCACAATGTTGATCTCATAGTAATTGGTTCTCGAGGATTAGGAGGTTTTAAGAAATTACTGCTTGGAAGTGTAGCAAGTGGCGTATCTCAGCATTCAAAGTGTCCAGTATTGATTGTAAAATAATAAAATATTCTAAAAAATTACAACATCATGCTTAGCCAATTCTAACTTTTCTGACTACGACGTTCCATTTTTTTCTCATGTTTTTTTCTTGCATGATGAAGTCTGTCTTCTTCATAAACAAACTCTTTTCCACAATCAGAGTATTTTACCATGACAGGATGATGTATATGACAAGCATGTTCTACAAATTTTTCGTCCTTTGAAAACATTATTTTGTATTGATCACATTCAAATTTCTTTCCAAAAAGTCTCATGTTAAATGCAATGTATTCATCACATGGGATAAAAATGGAGACAAAAAAACAAGATTATGATATATTATTTTCTATATCGTGATGCAAACGTATTAGCATCCATATTTTTCAAATCTTTTACAAATTGTTGACGTATAAGATCACCATATACAACAAGATCTCTTGCCAACATATCTAATCGTGATTCAAGTTTTGAGGTAATTTTCCCATTTACAAAATCATCACTGTCACTTACAGATACACCATAAGGAATACTCCATCCATAACATTGTCTAACTGCAGTTCTCATTTGATCCATTGCTGTAAGACCCTTCTCATGAGATGCACAGATATATCCAAATGTTTTTCCTGCAAATTCTGCCCAAAAATAATCAAGAAAATTTTTCATCGCTCCAGACATGGAACCGTGATAATCAGGGGTGGAAAGAATCAATGCATCAGACCAGTTCACATAATCTTTGACATTTTTTATTTCAATACTTGATTGTGTTTCAGTTGGATCGTATAATGGCAATTTGGTTTGTTTTAGATCAAGCAGTTTAGTTTCCGCACCTTGTTTTTTTGCAAAATCTAAGGCAAGCGATAAAGCAATAGTGCTTGATGCCCCTTGACATAAACTAGAACCTACCCCTAGAACTTTGAATGTCATCACCTACTTTCCTCCTTGATGGGAATAAAAAATCTCCTTTTCTTGGATCTTTTCAATCCAAAATATGACGATCTTTAGGTGTGACCAAGTTTTACAATCTATAGTCAACTAATACTTGACAACTGCATACGTCTTTGGAGTATAATATAAGTTGAAATTCTACATTGAATTTAATCCATGCAAAGAATGTAAGGACATAATCAAAGAATTAAATGAAAACTTGCAAATTCAGACCGATGAAGGCTCAAAAAAATTTTTACGGCACATTACATACAACCACACCGAAGTAGTTCAAGCAATTATTGCAGAGTTTCCAAAAGAATCAGATAAAGAGAATTTTCCATGGTTCAGATGATAATGTTTTACAATTACTAATGATACCAATCTTGGATAATTTTTTCAATCTCAGCAATTGACTTTTTAATATTTTCAGATTGAATTTCACCTCCAGCATTCATTCCCTCAGCCAGAATTGCACGTATGTCTGAGAATCCCATAAACTGGAATTCTATTTTGGAAAGCGATATTGCGTGTTCCCAGTGTATCATTGGTTCTTTTGTATAAAAACCGCCAGATGATACAATTATCAGAGCTTTTTTGCCATGTAACAAGCCAGCATACTTTCCATCAGCATTATCCCAGGTTTGTCCCTTTAACATCACAGAATCAAACCATGCTTTTACAGATGCAGGCATTGAAAAATTATGCATTGGATAAGATAGCACTACAATATCTGCAGATTTTAATTGTTCAGTCATACGATCCATTTTTGTCAAGGTCTTTTTTTGTTCAGAAGAGAGTTCTTCTTTTAGATAATTTCGATGGATGTAAGCATACATACTTTGGACGTTAAACATATCGGGTACATCAATGCAAAGATCGAGAACTTCAATTTCAGAATTTTCAATTCTACTTCTAAAAGTGTCTAATAGTTTTTTACTGTTAGATCTTTCTTCTCTTGGAGCATATTTTACAAGCAGTGTTTTCATCTTACTCGCTCCATGTTTTGAAAATTTTCACAATACAACCACATGAATTTATTTTCAATTTACAGGTATGATACAGTCTCTTGTTGATCTATACTTCTCTCAATTGCAGAATAGATTGGAGTTTCTAATCTACTTAGAGTCTTTTTCTTGATAAAACCTACTGTCATGATATCTGCTCTGAAGATTGAACCAAGTAACCAATCAAAAGCAACTTTAATTTTTTTCTCCTTAGTAGGCAAATGAGCCCAATAAAATGATCTCCACAAAAGCCATGCTGTAATTCCATAGAATTTTTTTCCATTTATCAGTGCAACTCCAGTTCGTTTTCCAATGGTAGCCATTACGCCTTTATTGTGATAATCAAAAGGTTTCATTTGATTATCATTACCTTCAAGTTCTATAGCAAGATTTTCCGAGACAAGTTTGGCTTGTCTTATTGCTATCTGAGCTGTTGTAGGATAAACTACATTATTTTTCACATCTACCAAATTGGCACAGTCGCCCAATGCAAAGATGTTAGGATAATCTTTTAGTCTCATATATCGGTCAATGACCAAACGGCCAGATTGACCATGTTCACATTGAAGTTTGGCTATGAGAGGGTCTACTGTTACTCCTCCTGCCCAAATCAAAGTTGCGCATGGAATTATAGTATTATCACTTAGGAGAACATGATCTTCACCAGCATCTACTGCTTTGGTATTTGTAATTACTTCGATTCCAGATTTTCTAACATGATCAAGTGCGAATTTGCCAAGATCTTTGCCCACTTCTGGAAGTATGCCATCTCTAGCGGATATAATCATAGTACGAATTTTCTTTGAATCAATATTTTTGTAATAATGCTTAACAGCGTCTTGAAGAAAATGGTTTATCTCTGTTGCAATTTCTACTCCTGCAAATCCTCCTCCAACTATAACAAATCTAAGTAATTGTTCTTGCAATACGTGGTCTCTTTCTTGATCTGCGCATTCTAGTACACTGATTATATGATTTCTAATAGCTATAGCATCTTCTAAAGTCTTGATTGTAAATCCAAATTCTTCAATATTGGCATTTCCAAAGAAATTATCTTTACTACCAAGAGCAAGAACCAGATAATCATATTCCAGTACAGTTTCTTTTTGATCAAATATCCTAATTACAGACACACATTTGTTTTCTATATTAATTGACAGAATCTTTGCATGACAGAAATTTGCAGTCTTACAAAAAGTTCGAATAGGTGTTGTAATATCACTTGCGTGAAGCATTCCAGAAGAAATTTCAGGAAGCATTGGAGTAAATAGGAAAAAGTTATCCTGACTTACCAAAGTAATTTCTACATCATTTTTCTTGAATTGTTTTTGCATTTCTTGTAGCACATTACTTCCAGCAAAGCCTCCTCCAAGTATCAAAACTTTGGGCTTACTAGGATTTTTGGTACTAAATTTTCGTATCATTTTTGCCACGCTCCATCGTAAGCTGTTGCAAGATAAAAACCAATTATACCATACATACAGAATCAATCATACGATAATCAATAAACCAGTAGCTTCTTTGTGATGAACAAACTCGTATAAAAAAATTGTACCCTATCATATATCCAGAAGAAATTAGCTTGTTCGCGCCATACAACTCTGAATTCATATGACAATGGAATCTATATAGAAAATACATGACATTTGACATTCTAGATAGTGAAAATAGAAGATCTACTAGAATCAGAGCAATAGTAGTTGAAGACGATATAGAATTAAGGGAACTTTTTGTGGAGTTGCTAAGAGCATACAGTATTGAGGTAATTGGAACTGGTTCTAACGGTAAAGAAGCAGTAGATCTATACCAAATCCATCATCCAGAAATTGTTTTCATGGATCTCAATATGCCTCTTTACGATGGTTATTACGGAATAGGAAAAATAAAAGAGTATGAAAAAGATGCAAAAATCATAGTTTTATCAGGACCAGTTGAAGACCCACTTGTTTTTGGAATGTATAATGGAATTGAGTTTCTTGAAAAACCTATAGATATGAAGAAGATAGGAAATGCCATAAACAAATTGATTGGAGATGCAATCAAAGCCCAAATGAGATAGGAATTCATTCAGAAATCATCTAGAAATTAATTTTAACTTTTAATGTAATTCTTTAGACTCTGGAGTAATTGAAGGCAAAATTACAACATAAATTATTGATTACATGTGCTAACTGCGAGACCATCCACATGTCAGAGTCTGTACTCGTCTGCTCTGATTGCGGGTTTACATTTGAGTAGAGATATAATTTAAAATCTCATGTTCTAACCTGACTTGAGAGTATTTTTGCTGAGCGATTTACAAATTAATTACAAATATCCCTTCAGAAACTAAGGAACCTCCACATTCCATACAAACTAATCCAAGAGTCATCATAATGCATGGAAATTTATTCTTCTACAGCAAGAATGAATCATGGGTGAAGACAAGGGTATTTGCAGAGGTTTGTGTAAAGACCACAAAGTTAGAAAGCCCAGAGATGGGACTAGTCGTTATGTATCAGGCCAAGTACGATGTCAGATTTGCGGAGTCTTTATAGCAAGAGAGGCATGCCATGATAAAGAAGACAGACCTGCAAGAGATGAGACTGTAGATTTGTATTGCAACTGTTGTAATTGCATGGTAAGATCAAGACCAAGAAATAAACCTGGAACTAAACATAGTAAAAAATCACAACAGGAAGAATACAATGAATTAAGAAAAAAGTATTAAATTTTCTCAAACACTACAAGGATTAATCTTTCCATCTTGGTGTAGACTTTCTAGATTCAACAAAGCATCGTGATAACTTGCTCTATTTGCAAGCTCATGTATCAATCTGTTGATACCTTTTTGCCCATTGGAAAAATCATGCCCCCTTGAAGGATGAATTGCATGTAATAATTGATGAATCAAGATAACAGTTATCATTCTG
>JAGWGA010000041.1 GCA_028867675.1 Nitrososphaerota archaeon
GGAGATCCTGCCTCTAGATTTATCTCACAAAATGGTTTTGATGTAGACAATCTATACAAACCTCCACCTTTTCAAATCAAGGATGGTAATCTAAAAAAGCCTCTAAAATGGCTCTTCAAATACTATTCATATTACAAAGAATGTAAGTTAATCTCATCAAAAATACTTCAAACCTATTCTCCAAGACTTGTAATTAGTGATGAAGATTTTGCATCACTAGCAACAGCTCAAGAAAAAGGAATTAAGACTATTTTGATAACTGATATACTTGAGACAAATTTTGTAAGAGGTATTGGCTCTATAATTGAAAAACAAATGAACAAGTCAATGAAGAAGATAATTAAAAAATGTGATCTTGTAATTTTACCCGAGAATGGAAATGAAGAAGAAAACATAGTAAGAGTTGGCCCAATAGTTCGTAAAACTTCATACTCTCGTGAACAATTAAGAGAAAAGTTTGGATTTAACAAAAAAACAATTGTTGTTAGCATAGGCGGAACTGATTCTGGCAAATTTTTGATAGAAAAGACTCTTGAAGTATTCTCAAAAATTAATCAGGATATGGAACTTGTTATTGTATCCGGTCCTTCGTTTAAGATAGATCTTCCAAATATCAGAAATCTGGGGTTTGTAAATAATTTACACGAAGTTGTATTTGCGTCAGATTTGATCATTTCACTTGCTGGAAAATCTACCATAGATGAGTCAAGATATTATGGAACACCTGGAATATTCATTCCAATAGAAGGACATTTCGAACAAGAGGAAAATGCAAGAGAATTAGGATATAGGTATGACGATATTTTTTGCCTAGACAAATTAATTCAGGATAAAATCAATGAGAAAAGAAATCCTCAACCTTTTGATGGAGCAAAAAAAGCATCAGAACTCATAAGGGATTTCTTGGTCTAATTATTTTGTTGAAAATTAATACAACCTGTAATCTCTTTACAAGGAGATTCATTGTGAACAAGGCCTAATTCTGGAACAAATTGAAGAAATGATCAGTATTCTTGTCTTTGGAAAGCTCACCCTGAATAATGAAATAATCAGGTTTTGTGGACATAAATAGAATTAATGATTTTTGAATTTATGTAATGCGTAGGATTGATGCGAATTGGAATTTTGAAAGTGAACTTGAAAATATCCAATACTTTATAGAAGGATTTGAGGAGAGATAACCAAGTTTTGAAGAACCTAGTTATTTCAAAATTTGGTGGAAGTGCAGTTGGAGCAGATGGTATACTGATTCCAACAATTATCAAAAGGATTAAAGAATTAAAAAAAGACTCTAAAGTAATTACTGTATTTTCTGCTCCACTTACAATATACAACGGAAAACAAAGATCACTTACAGATATTGCACTTGAGATTGGACGGAAGGCAGAAAACGGAGAAAATCTTGGCATAGACACTCTAAGAAAGCCATATCAGAAAATTCTTGAATTAGTAGACAAGACACTTCAAAATGATTGTAATAAGATTATTGATTCTTTTCTGAAAAAGGCTGAATCTATTTTAGCAGAAACACTGCAAAAAAAAGAATTTGCCAATGAAACAAGAGCAAGATTGCTTGCATATTCTGGTGAGATATTAATGTCACATGTGATGAATTATGTAATAAAAAGTTTCAACATAAGATCAGAAGTTATCACATTTGATATTTGGCCTATAATTACAGACAATAATTTGGAATCTGCAAATTTTCTTGCCTCAGAATCCTCAGAGAGAATGGCAGATGTAGATAGACTGTTGGAAGAAAATGAGGTCCTATCAATAGGTGGATTTATCGGAAAGACTATGGACGGAGTTGAAACCACATATGAGAGAGGAGGCTCTGATAGAACTGCCGCAGATCTTGGAATTTTGTTTAGTAAAAAATACAATGCAAGAATTGATTTTGAGAAAGATAGTGCCGTATTATCTGCAGATCCACGAGTTGTTAAAGAAGAATTAGAAAGTATCACTCATTTATCATATAATGAGGCCAGAATTGCTGGAATGTTTGGCATGAAGATTCTTGATCCAATTGCAATAAAGGAGATTGTGGAAAATGGTATAGAAATACCACTCATAATTACTGACATGGGCAAGCCCGAAAATATAACAACAATTGAAAGAAGACCTAGTGAAAAAAATGGTCATCCTCTGAAAATAGTTACAGGAAAGAAAAATTGTGCCATTTTAAGAATTGAGAAAGATTCATCTGAGAAACTATTTCATTCACTTGACAAGGATAAGAGATATAGTGAATTTGTAGTCCTATCGCCATTTACTAAAGACGATATAGAATTTGTAAGAATATTATTTTTAGACGGGGATTATGTCAAGCGTAATGAAAGATATGTTTTAGGATTTGATCCATTAGCATCTATAACTTACAACAGAGGTGTCATTACCTTAATCGGAGACGAAATGTGGCGAGTTCAACAAGTTGCGTCAAAAGCAAGCTCTAGAATAGGTGAAGCTGATTTGAACATCCTAAATATGGATGCCCAAGAAGAAACATCTAGAATCATAATAGTAATTGAAGATAGTGGAGACAACATAGAAAAGGCAATTCGTGCAGTTCATGCTGAAAGATCTAAAATAAAATTTGTTTAACCAAAAATAACTTTATCGGAATAATTTGTTATGTAAAATTAAAACGACTGATTTACTTTTTTCTTTTTCTACGTGCAGCTCTTTGGTCTGCTTTTCGTTTGTGTTTTCCAGTCTTTCTCAAAACCATATATGAAAATAAGATAATTTACTAGTAATTTATATCGTTTGTATAACTGAATTTTTGAACAATTGACTGCCTACAAGCCTATACCTGTAGGAAGTCAAAGTGGGTTTATTCTTGAGCCTCTTTATCTAGAATCAGCTCGGCGTTACCCAAAACACGCGCTACCATTTATACGATCAAGAAATATTTAGACCTGATCTATATAGATCACGTATTGGTTCTGTTAATTGCCCATAGTACAAGAGCAATTCCAATCAATACATACCACTTGAAGTTTCGTCTGTCTAGAAATGCATTTTTTGAGTTAAGTTGACCTTCGGTTGTAGACAGACGAATTTTCCTCATCTCAAATCCATTTCCTACAATACCTATAACAAACAATGCAATGGAGGTAAACGATAATACAGGTTGTGATGCCATTAGTAAAATCAAGTAATGCCTTGATTTAAAGACAGTCTAATCTTCTCAGGGCGGATATTCATTTTGATTAATTCTTTAAATTACCAAACTTCATCTAATTTTGTATGAAAGAACAAGGCAAAATTTGGATGAATGGAAAACTTGTGCCATACAAAAATGCAAAGGTACACGTCCTTACACATGCCTTGCATTATTCAACTGCAATATTTGAGGGGATTAGGTGTTACAATACTCCAAAAGGTCCAATGATTTTCAGACTACCAGAACATGTAGACAGATTATTCAAATCAGCAAAAATGTATTCAATGAAAATTCCTTATTCAAAAAAAGAGATTTCAGATGCAATAATCAAGACAGTCAAAGTAAACAAACTAAAAGAATGTTACATCAGACCCATTGCATATTATGGTCATGGAGTTATGGGCCTTACACCAACTCCAAATAAGATAGAAGTTGCAATAGCTTGTTGGGAATGGAATATGGGAGAATCTAGTGCAGGAAAAGTACGCGGAGCTAGATGTAAAGTATCAAGTTGGCTTAGAATAGATTCACGATCTCAGCCTATGCAAGCAAAGGCAGCATCAAACTATGCAAATGCTGCACTTGCAAGAGTTGAAGCTCTCAGAGATGGTTATGATGAAGCAATAATGTTAAATTATCATGGTAAAGTGTCTGAAGGAAGCGCTGAAAATATTTTCATTGTAAATAAAGGAGATATTTCAACACCTCCACTTAATGCAGGAATCTTGGATGGAATAACAAGAGATAGTGTTATCAAAATTGCACGATCAGAGGGACTAGTAGTTATTGAAAGAGATATCGATAGAGAAGACCTGTATGTTGCAGATGAGGTCTTTATGACCGGTACTGCTGCTGAGGTAAAATCAGTAACTGAAATTGATAACATAACCATCGGTGATGGAAAATTAGGCAATGTAACCCGCAAGTTACAAGATACTTTCTTTGAGGCTTCAAGAGGAAAAGATGAACGCTTCTTAGAGTGGTTTACTCCAATCTAGAACAAAACCTGAAAGATTCAAGTATGCCAAATCAGATATAGAATTTTGATGGTACTATCAATGGTTGATCAACACAAACCAAAGTGCTATCTATGTAGTAATGTATTTGAAAATTTAGAAGAATTAAAAAAACATCAAGAAAATGCACATAAAGAATTTGTTGAATTTCACAAGCAAGTAAGCGATCATTCTCCTACGCCTGGAGATGTGACTATCTTTTAGATGAAATAGCATGGAATGTAATGATACAGCCAATCCAGTTTGTTGGTTTTGTAGAAAAGGTCGTCATGAAGAATGTATGAAGAAGATCCCTACTTCGGGTAAATCAGAAGGACCTCATGACTGTACATTTGATACCGAATTAGTAGATTGTCAATGCGTACATTAAATTTAGTCAGAATCTACTTAATAGACAAATCCATATTTTCTAGACAGATATCATTTCAAGATTAGGTTATTTTGTACGTGGCGACACTATAGTTTCAATATCTTCTTCAAGTTTAACCAGACCTTTCCACCATTGTTCAAATTCTTTCATATCTTTGCAAAACTCACAAAACCCTCTTTATAGATCTGTCGGTTTTTGGATAGATTTTTGATTTAATTTTCATGTTAAAATTTTGGAAAAATTAATTTTAAAAAATCAATTTCAGTTTAGTTTTTGAATCAAGTTTAGAAAATAATTAAAAATAGGTTTTACACTTTTACATAAAATAATAATTTGTACTAAATTCAAAATATACAAAGGCGGGTCTAGTGGGATTTGGACCCACGACATAGGGATATCTCTGAAAGATCATAAGAGTCCCTCGCTCTACCTGGCTGAGCCATAGACCCGGTAAAGAAGCTCTCGCTAAGTTCGTTATTTAAACTTGAGTCAAAAAGAAAATGATTTTAGATTTTTGCTGTTTCTATTTGAGAATATTTCTCTAATATTTTTGTAAGCACTGTTGAAACTGGAGCATTGTTCATTTTTTCTTTCTCTGCTAGGAGTTTTCTGTATGCATCTAGTGTGATATATACAGGAATTGAACCGTTTCCTTCTAACAAGCCTCTTACTCTATACAAAGCAGTCTCCATTCCCTTTTCTGCTATCTTGGCAAACTTTGCCTTGTCCATAATTGCACCAAGAGGACCAAATGGCATGTCATATTTTACAGTCATTGTAACTCTGGTTTCTTTTTCACCGAGTTCTTGAAATTCAACTGCAATTTCCCATTTCTTAAATGGACCTTTAATCATTTTAGCAGCAACCTTTCTTTCTGGGACGAATTCTGTTGTCTCACAGTCCCACTCTAGTCTCTTACCATCAAAGTCGCCGATTACTCTAAATGTTGTACCTACACCCATGCCTGCCTTAACATCCATAGGAACAACTGTCATTCCTACTCTCTCTTCACTCTCAATGAACTGGTCAGAGATGTGTTCAGGTCTTGCAAAGTATGTAAAAACATTCATGGTCTTTTCTTTGATGTCTATTGTTTTACTAACAGTGGTCATCATTGGCCATTTTCTTAGAACTGGATTTAAAGCTTTTGTTAATTTCCACAGATCGCATGAGATTGTAACATTATATTAAAGAAATCAGTATCTAGACAATGTTGAAAAATATCCGTTTTTTAGCAGTTCTAGTTCTAGCTCTCATAATATTTCCAGCAGTAAATTCTGCTAGTGCTCATAACAATCTAAATTCTGACGACCAAACAATAGGAAATTATGAACTTCAGGTTGCAACTGATCCCGAAATACCAGAGGCAAATCATCCATTCAAATTAAGTTTTAGAGTGTTAAATCACCAATCAGCATCAAACATCTTGAATTCATTTAATACTCAAGTTAGTGAGGTAGATCATTTTAGGATGGGAGTAAGAATTTACTATAATGATCAACTTGTAGGAACCATTCCAGTACAAAGTTTTAGCAAAGGTGAATGGTCTACATATTATACATTTCATGAAACAGGAAATCACATAGTTAGCGTTGATCTGTATGATGTAGGTCCAAATGGTGGAGTATTGACTTATACATTTAACATTACAGTTCTCAATGTGTTTGGCAATATTTTTCCATACATTATTTCATCAGGTGGAATCGGATTTCTTGTTATTGTCATTTGGGCACTTGTAACAAGACGAAAAGTGAAACCTAAACACTAGTCTCTATTTTAGGGCCACGTGCAAGTCGGAATGCAAATAATACTGTAAGTAGTGTCATTGCAAATAACAGGATTCCAACACCATTGTGAATTGCAACAATAACTGCATGAAGTTTTGTGTTAATTACAATAGCACCAAGCGCTATCTGTGCTACTGCACATATTCCAGCAAGTGTTCCAGTGATCCTAATTTTATTATGTGAGCCTTTAGTTTTCCATGCACCTATTGCAGTTGCAACAATCAAGACACCGGTTGTAGCTGCAATGAATCTATGTATCCACTCTGTAAGAAATTCTGCAGAGGGTAAAATCCCACTTGGGCAAAGTGGCCATTGAGGACATGTTAGACCTTGTCCGCTAGCTTGGAGATATCCACCAATAAACATCAATGAATACAAAATTACAAGAGAAGCAAGTGCTAGATACTTGTAGTACATTACTGAACGATGAATTTACCGTCCATACCAAGTTGGGCATGTCCAGGAACCGTACAGATATAATGATATGTTCCTGGTGCGCCTGCTACAAATGTAACATCACCACCGCCATTTGGTTTGAGTGGATTATCAGGGGTTCCAACTGCTGAATTCCACAATACATCAGATGGGTTATCAGGATCAACAACTACTCCAAATGCATGAAATGATTTACTTGTATTCTTTACATGAATTGTTACTGTATCACCAGATTTTACAGTGATTGCAGGATTACTATTAGGACCAGATAATGCATTGAATGCATATGTCTTGAAATCATCACTCATAACAAAGCTAACTGAAAATTCTACCTTATTTCCAGTTGCAGTCACTGTTGCGCCAGATGGAGCTGCTGCACCACCAGATGCTGGTGCTACTTCTATCTTACCTTCCATACCAAGTTCTCTATGTCCCGGTACGGCACAAATGTAAAAGTACTCACCTGCTTTGGTGGGAACAAATGTTGCATCACCAGAAGCACCTGGTTTCATAGGATTGTCTGCAGTTCCAACTGTTGTTCCATCAATAGCAGGACCTGGTCCTGTTGTTGAATCAGTTACTGCAAATGCATGAAATGATTTACCAGCGTTCTTGACATGAAATTCAATTTTATCCCCTACATTAGCATGAATTTCAGGATTTTTGGTATCTCCAGATAATGCATTGAATGCATATACCTTAAAGTCAGGAGACTCCATAAATGATAAATCTACTTCAATAGTTTTTCCTGTTGCTTGAACTGATCCTGCTTCTGTTGTAGCATGTGAACCTAGCCCTTCCTGAATTTTTCCTGCAGTTGGAAGATAAGAATTCCAATAATCATAATTCATGAAAAATATTACACCTCCAACAACCATTATGCCTACAAGAATAGCAATTAGCTTTCCAAATCTTGCTGGACTAGTCCTGTAAATTGGTTCTTCGGTGTGACTCATTTCAATATCCTACATGGTGTGGGTTTTTGGCAGTATGTGGATAGTAATACTTTCCACCCAATCCAAATGGATCGTCCATATTTGCTTCCTTACCCTTGGAAGAATAGTATAGTAAGTTAATCAGGAATGCTACAAAACCTCCACCTAGAATCCATGCACCTACAGTTGCAATTTGGTTGAGTTGTACCCAAGAGGCGTATTCTGGCGGATAATCATAAATTCTTCTTGCCATTCCTTCAAGACCAAGCAAGTGTTGTGTAAAGAAGACTTGTACAGTACCCCATAACATCATAACAAAATGAATGTTTGCAAGTTTTTCATTGTACATTCTTCCAGTAATGAATGGGAACATGTAGTATACCATACCAACAAATCCAAATGCGATTGTACCGGTGAGGAACAAGTGCATGTGTCCTACGACCCAATAAGTTCCATGGCTGATAAAGTCAAGTGGCATTGCAGAATTGAGAACACCGCCGGCTCCAGCAGAGAAGAATAATGCAATTCCACCTACTGCAAATTTCATTGGTGCGGCAAACCTAATTCTAGCTCCCCACATTGTTGCAAGGAAATTAAATACATGCATGCCAGATGCTGGCACTGCAGCTAAAGTTCCAATCATGAAAACGACTTTAGTTGTAAAGTCCATTCCTGTAGAATACATGTGATGACCCCAAGATGCAAATCCAATCAAGCCAAGCATTACAAATGCAAAGACACCACTACCAGTACTGTATAAGGGTTTCCTTGAGAATCTTGGAATTATTTCATACATCATTCCAATTGCAGGTAGTAAGAAAATATACACTTCAGGGTGGAATGTAAACCAGAACAAGTGCAAGTAAGCAATTGGGTCTCCTCCTGCTGTCGGATTAAAGAAACCAGATACTCCAAGTCTGTCAGTTAGTAACATGATTAGTGCTGCAGCGTATGATGGCATTGCAACAAGTGTCATTAGAGATACAGTAAGCATAGACCATGCAAAGAGTGGAACTTTTCGTAATGGAAGATCAGGATGCTTGCATTTTAGGATTGTAACTATGAAATTAATTGAAGATAGTATAGACGAGATACCTAAAATCTTGAGACCAAATATCATCATGTCAGCAGCTGGTCCCGGTGCTCTGATTACTGAATATGGTGCGTATGATACCCATGAAGTGTCTGAAAATCCAAGCCATAACAATGCACCACCAATTGGGTTCATCCAAAATGCGATTGCATTTAGTTTTGGATAAGCCATATCTTTGTATCGTACCATGATTGGGACAAGATAGTTACCAATCCCGTTTGCAACTGGAAGTGCAAATAGGAATAACATTGTGAGACCGTGAACTGTAAATATTCTGTTAAAGGTTACAGAATCAGAAATAAGAAAGTTCTGACCTGGGAAGAACAAGTGTGTTCTTATCATCATTGCTAAAACTCCCGCCATAAACAAGAATGAAAGACCTGTTACAGTGTATAGTAAACCTACATCAGTGTGATGTGTCGAAAACATTATCTGCCAAATTGGACGAGGCTTCTTTAGTTCTAGTACCATGTGAGTCCCTCTACTCTTTGAGATGCTTTACATAAAATGTTTTTGATAATTATCATGGTGTATCCTCCACAATTAGTGAACCTCGCATGTTGTAATGCAACAAGCCACAATACTCTCTGCATTGAATTGGATATGTGCCTGCTTGATCTGGTGCAAACCATGCATGGTTTACATGACCTGGAACTACATCTTCAAAAACAACCCAGTCTGGAATGTTAAATGAGTGCATGACATCCTTGCCGTAGATTTCGAAATTATATGCATGACCTTTCTTTAGGTGTAATGTACTGATTTCTTTTGTACCATCTTGATGTTCAAAACTCCAGAACCATTGCTGACCAGTAACTTTGATAGTTTCAGCGTCTGCTGGAACTTCTTCTACCTCTTTTTGAACAACCCAAGAATCAACACCGACGTATAATAGAATTGCAATAACTATACCTACAAACACCCATTCTGCTGTATCGTGACCCATCTAATGACCCTCCTTCTCGTATGTACCAGTGGTTGGATCGTCCAACTTCTCCCACCTAGTAGGAGTCTTGTTCTTTGGATGTGATTCTCTGAATCTCCAAACAAGCCATATCATTGTTCCTGATACAACTGCACCTACTGTAAAGGCAGCAGTAGTCATTCTAAAGAATTCGTTCCATACCTCAGCTCTTAGATTGATGTATTGCTTTGCAGACTCTTTTTGACCCACTTGAGCGTGCGCAAAGTGCATTTGCGGAATAAGAGCTAAAGCAACTAGTGCAATAATGGAAACAGCAATGATTCTCTTCATTTGCTGTCTTGTCGTGGATATAATTTTCTATTTAAGCCTTTTGTAGATTGTCAGCGATCAGAGTTTGTTTTTTAATAAATAAAATTTTGTTAAAAGCAAATTATGAGTTTTTATTTAACATTTGCCAATTTATTGTCAAATAATTAATTCAATACATTATGACTAAAAGATAAACTTGCAACTAGTAATAAAATGAATATTACAAATGATTGTTTAAACATTTGAAATCATTATGATTCTAAATTAAAGTCATAAATTAGTATCGTTAAATTATATTTTAATAAAAATTGCGAATTATCAAAATTTGAAATTCAATAACTTACGTTAGGAGTTTTTTTAAGATAAAAAGGAAAAAGAGGGAAAGTTAGTTTTGGTTTCGACTAGTCTATGCTACGTTGATTGTAGTTGTTAAAGGCGGTGACAGTGCGTTTGGATTGTCAATGCTCTGCCATACAAAGATTTGAGCTGTGTATGTGCCAGATGCACTTGGAGTCCAAGACTGTGCCGGATTCAACGATTGACCTGCAGTCAATGTACCTGTGATCCATGAGAGTGATACTGTTACACCGTTAGCATCTTGTATTTGTACAAGATATGCAAATGGCTGATCTCTGTCCTGGCCGTTTGTCAAGTCAGCAGTAACTTGTATCTGCTGTCCTGATTTGACTGCACCAGTAATTGCATTACCAAACGAGTCAACGATTCTTGGGTTAGATGCCGGTGCTCTTTCGAGTGGTGGCACTATTGTTCCAATGAATGTTGTCGCAGTTAATCTCAATTGATCAGATGGTGTGTATGGTGGAGGCAAGGTTCTGTCCTTGTATTCACCTGTTACTGTATCTCCTTCAGCGACGTGGAGTCTGTTTCCAGATGACTGGAAGTTTGTGGTAAAGTACACTGTACCTTGGAAGATACCTGTTGCCATACCAGTTTCTGTCATGGTGAGTTTGATACCACCAGAATCAGAATCAGACCATACGTTTGTATCGAACTTATCGACTGCCTTTGGATTAAGGTTCATGTCTGGGTCTACAATTTGCAATACTCCCTGTCCATTTGCTGGATAGGATGCTTCAAGCCACTTGATTTCACCGATGTTCCATCTGATGAGTGCAGAGCCAGTAACTGTTTGATCTCTTGTGAATTCAAACGATACTGATACACCATCTTGTTCTTCACTTGGTAGGAATCCGTCTGTTGGACCGACACCTGAAGGACCTGAACCTGTTGGGTTCAAGCCTGCTCCGTCAACACCGCTGGTACCCTTTACATTGGTATTACCAGTGAGGATGACGTAACCTGTGAAGATACCTGTATCGACTCCAGTCTCAACCAACTTGTATTGGCTGATGCTGTTACCTCTAGTTGAAACAGTTACTTGATTTTCGCTGTTGTCACCAATAGTATCGATAAGGTTTGGATCAAAGTTGTGATCTGGTGCGACTACTGTTATATAGACACGGTCAGTCCATGTGTATACTTTCTGATCGAGTTCAACTGTTGCGCCAAAGTTTGATGTGTAGATGGTCAACTGTATATCTTGGTTGTTTGCACCTACTACTTTAGAGCCTGCTGGACCCCAGTCAGTATATTCTAAGTGGATCTGTTCTCCTCTCTCAAGTAAGTTATTGTTCAATTGTTTTGGAACTTTAATTACTGATTGGAAGATACCTGTGTCTTTACCTGTCTCCACAAATGTACCTGGCTTTGCATCAAATGCTGATGATTGGCCACCCTGGAGACCCATTGTGCCCTTGAAGGCATGTGAGTCCCATTCGATTACATCTAGTGGGATAGTTTCAGCAGTCTGTGAATCAAGGTTAAGATCTGGTTCGACTAGAGTCAAAATCATATCTGAACCGATGATGTATACGGACTTGTCTGAT
>JAGWGA010000042.1 GCA_028867675.1 Nitrososphaerota archaeon
CGGTGGTGGCTATGGTAGATCCGGTGGTGGCTATGGTAGATCCGGTGGTGGCTATGGACGAAACAACGATAGACGGGGAGATCGAAGAAGTTCTGGTGACAAGAAATACTATGGCCTGAGAAGTCGCTGGTAGCAAACCGTTCAATATATTTAGGGATTAAGAATTTTATAAGATATGGATAAAGCAAAACCTGTAGATTCCAAGAACTGGGAAAAGGAAGTAATGGCATCTCCGATTCCTGTGTTTGTAGATTTTTGGGCTGAATGGTGTGGTCCTTGCAGGATGGTAAGTCCTGTAATAGAAGAGCTAGCCGGTGAATATGTAGGAAAGATCAACTTTGTGAAGGTTAATGTTGATGAAAACAACGAACTTGCATCAAAGTATAACGTCTTTAGCATACCGACCCTTGCATTATTCAGTAAGGGTCAGATTGTGGCACAACAAGTAGGCGCTGCATCAAAGGGTTCCTATAAGAATATGATAGATAGCGCTCTTTCAAAAATCTAAATCTTATCTTCTTTTTTAAATCTAAAATAATTAATACGGGTCAGGAAAACACTCCACATGTCATTTGGAGATATTGATACTCTAAACCTTCTATTTGACAAGCTGCAGAATCTACTAAATGATACTCAAGGATACTATGAATCATTTCTTGATGCTAATACAATGTATAAACAAGGCAAGTTGTCAGACAAGGAATTTTTCGAGAAACTAGGTGATTATGTTGTATCATATTCTTCATTGGAATTTTTATCTGTCAAAGTAATATTTGAATTAAAAAAATCGCTTGACAAGATATCACGCGGTGGTACTTCTGGTTCAACTATGCCAAGTCCAATGCCTCCAGGTATGGGACAACAAGTATCAGCATCTACTTTACCTGGACCTGGACAACCTCCATCAATAATATCAGCAGCTGCAGCTTTCTCGACACCAGGAGTCTTACCGCCTCCAGATCCTGCACTCATGCCAAAACAGAGTTCACCAAGTGGATTATCTTGTAATTCATGCGGTTCTCCTGTAAAATCTAACGCAAAATTTTGTCCCAAATGCGGAAATAAGGTTTAGCAGAAAAAACTTCTATTGCTAATCTTGATTTGCACCACATTCTGTACAAAACTTTGCACTCAAAGATAATTTTGAGCCACACTCTGAACAGAATTTCGAATTTGTTTCAGTAGGTGTATTTACGCTACCATAAAGACCGCCCATGGTCTTCATTGCTCCAGTTGGTACGAACGTGTCATCATCTACTAAAGGAGTTGGAGCAAAATCTTTCTCCTCTACAAAATTCATGATTCTAGGCATCTGTTGACCTGGATTTTTTAAATCAGGTACCATGTCACCTAACCAAAATGCAAATCTGGTTAAGGTAAGTTCAGGTGTTGAAAAAGTCAATGTATGGCTTGACATATAATCGTCAGCTGCTTGTTTACCGTTGAATACCTTCATCAAATGCACTAATTGGAATAGATGTATATTGTTTTTTATTTTATTTGTGGACAACCATTACAATCAATAGTTGTAGCCCCTGTAAAATTAGCCCCTTTGATATTTGCACCCTTAAGATTGGCACCAGAAAGGTTTGCACCAGATATGTCAGAATCAGCAAGAATTGCTCCGCTGAGATTGGCACCAGATAAGTTAGAATCTTTCAATTTAGTACCTTGGAGTAAAGCTCCTGACAAGTTTGCATCTTGAAGATTTGCTTTGGAAAGATTAATTCCTTGCATATTTGCTCCTGACAAATTGATTCCTTGCATATTTGCTCCTGACAAGTTTATTCCTTGAATGTCTATACCTGAAAGATTTGCACCTCTTAGGTCTGAGGTTGATAATACTATGATGCTAGTCTGATTTGATTTGCTAGCATAAAAGTTAGAAGCACCATAATATGATGCAGAAATATGATGAAGACCAACAGAAAGTGAAGGAATACTAAATGTAGACTGGCCTCCTGAAACTGTAACTAAATTTCCTGTTGGAATATCATCAATATAGAATTGTATTGCACCGCTATCTGGAGTTGGTGATACATTTGCAGTTAATACAGCTGATAGGCCAGATATTGTATATGAAGAACTTGATGTAATTGATGTAATTGTGGGAACTACTGGAGGAGTAAATGTTATTGACGGACCAAGTGATTCCGAAGTTACGGTCATGTTTTCTGATAATGGTTTTGCACATGGTACCAAGATTGCCCAACCATGAGGCACTTCACCAATATAACACTGGTATTTTCCAGTGGGGTCATAGATCTCTTTAACATATTTCCAATTCTCATCCGCAGAAGACTGTATAAAAAATCCAGACATGATATTGAGTACAACAACTATCATTACGACTGAAAGAATTAATTTGAATGATAATGAATTTCTCTTATCAAACTGTCTAATAATCAATATGAATAAAAACACAACTGCAAAGGAAAGAAATCTTTCTGCAAAATTTCCTCTAATTATTACTGACCAAAACAACGTTGCAATTATGCAAAATAGAGTAAATATTTCAAATTTTAATCCATTTTTGATGGAATTTAATAAGATGAATAAAATCACAATTGCAGGTATGATATATAGCCAATCTCCAGAATTTTGGAAAATGTTGGAATTGAAGATTTTATTAACGCTTATGGAAAATGTATAGATTGTTGATCTGAGAATATCTTCACTAACATTAACTACTGGAGATTTGTATTGTTGGGAGTAAGTAGTGTAAAGAAGAAATGTTTGAAATAATAACAGAATTGTTGGTATGACATAACTAAATATTGTAATTGTATCTTTTCTATTTATCCTAAATTCGCGTATTATTACATAAATTAATGCTGGAAGAAAAACAATTGAAAAGGCTGAAGATAGAAAAGATATGGAGCAAAAAAATGCGTATAGATATTTTTTCTTTCTAGATTTTTTCTCAAATTCTTTATAATTAAATAATAAGAGTACTACAAAGAGCATCGTAAATATATTCAAAAACCATTGTATGCTTGAAATGTTTGAATAAATTTCATTAATACCAGGCGCAGATATGATAAATAACGAACAGATAGCTCGTAGTAAATCACTTTTGATTATGAATCTGAATTGTTTTGTAGCAAAAAATACTGCGCAAAGTGTTGCAATAACTATTGCAGCTAAATTCATTGCGAGGTTGACGTTGCCAATTCCAAATATGTATAATGAAAAAATTGTTACAAGTCTTGGAATGACATGTAAATAGTAATTGTAGACAACAAAAATACTTCCCCAGGAATATTGGATAGCTTCTCTCAATAGAACATCTACATCTTCAACTCTACCTGGCTGAAGCAAAATTACAATTGGCTTTCTTAGAATGGAAAGCGTTAAACCTATTATGAACAAAAAAGACAAAAACCATCTTGTTTCTATGTTCTCAGAAAAAATTCTACGTATTTTATTACTCAAACTGAATGTACTCTGATGGATCTACCATTAATCTTATCGGGTATCTACAAAAGTTTTCTAATTTTCTATCTAATAAAACCAGTAGAGAAAAATAATCTTAGAATGGCATCTATCTTTATTTGCAGATAAAGTGGACTGGGGGGTTTTTCGAGCCCCAGAGGGTTTGGATATGACGTTTTGTGAAAATAATTTCACACAAAATGTGCAGTAGTGTAATCGGAGTAGCTACAAAACTCCTTCCCAATTTTTTATTTATAAAAAATCAATTTGATTTTTGCAGTGTTGATAGAATCTACTTTATTGATAGTCTGATTTTTGGAATCAAGATAATTGAGAATATTCCAACCATTAAGGCAAGCATGGCAAATGGAAATTCAGGAACAGCGGGGGCAATCACTTGAGACATGTTCATTATAGTTATACTATGAGTTGAAAAGTGTGGGACTAGAACCAACACTTGAATTCCGCTTTGAGTAACCACTATGGCAAAACTTGGGTTGTCTGTTGATTTTGCATGCAATATTGCATCCATGTTTGGTGCAGGTTGGATTAGTTTTCCATCATACATTACACCAAGATTATTTAGATTTTGCAAGTTAACCGTAGTAGCATTAAGATTAAACACAATTACTTTGGGTCCTGTTTGACTAGGTGCGCTTACGTTGACATTTAGGGAATCAGGCGTATTACTAGTTGTTTGAACTGAAACGTTATTGTCAATTGTAGTTGTAGATTGATTTGTACCAATATTTACTTCAGCTGCTATTGTTTGATTGACTTTTGCTTGATCTATGTTTTGAATGTCTTGCTGAGTTGGGGTGAATACAGACTTGTGATGCTCTTCATGTAGATCACCTTCTACTGATTCAGACATGGTTTTGTTTTCATCATGGTTCTCAGACATGTTTCTGTCATCAGATTCATTTTCAGACATGTTTTTGTTATCATTATGGTTCTCAAACACGGTCTTATTCTCACCATGGTTCTCAAACATGGTTCTATTCTGAGATTCATTTTGATTATCTGATCTAGTATGATTTTGTTCCTCGATGATTTGACCATCTTGGTGGTCTCCACGTGAATCATGACTAGATGAATCTTGGTTATTTCCGTGATCATCTTCTGCAAATGCTGTATTTACTGGAATTGTATTCAAGCCAGAAAATCCCAAAAAGACGATGGTAAAAATGAAAAATGCTATTACCTTTTTACTCATATTAGATTTTTTTATTGTAGGTTAAAATATCTAACGATCATTTCTGTCGATGAGAATGCCATCTTTGGAATGGTTCAAGGAATAGGCAACGAATCACACTGTTATAGCAATGATAAATTAACAAACGAGAGAATTTCTACGGATATCTTCCCATCATGCCATGCCAAGTATAGTTATTGTTATTCATCCAGTTGTGCATGTAGTTATTTTGGAAGTTAGAATTACCCATCATTCCGTACATGAACTGTTGATTTTGGAACATGTAATTATACATCTGATTTCTTAGTTGAGGATCGTTCATCATGGATCCCATCCATTGACCAGCATATTGCGGATTCTGTAACATCCATTGGTTCATGTATTGCGGATTTTGCATCATGTAACTCATGTACTGATTTCCAAATTGCGGGTTTTTTGTCATCATCTGATTGAAGAACTGAGGTTGCATCATCATGGAATATGGATTGTAAGTGTTAATGAAAACAGCATAACCTATTCCAATTCCTGTAATAAATACGGCTAGGGTAATTCCAATCCAAACATATTGGTTTGTCATTTCGTATTATTTTGTTATCAGAACATTATAATCTGTAACATGAATATCAGAAATGAAAATCAACTTAATGGAGGCATAAACCAGTGCATAAACTCAGGTGTACTGACATTCATACCATAAAGGATTAATGGAATTGCTGTACTTGTAAGAAGTATTCCTGCTATCAATCTAGTAATTCTCAACGGTATTTTGTTTACAATTCCTGATCGTAACAGACCAATGATAAGCCCTATTGCAATAATGAATCCTATTAGTGCACTTGTTAGCTGAATCAAGCTAAAGGTAGCCAATGCAACAGAATTTTCTACCGCTTCAAGTATTGCTATGTAAAAGTAAGTCACCTTGTGTTTTGTTGTATCCACTTTGGTTTCATCTTCAAAAAATTCCTTGAACATTATACCACTAAAAAACAATAATCCTATACCCAATGCTATCTCAAGAAGATTTACAGGTACAAATCCTGCAACTTTTAGAAATACAAAATAAAGAACAATTCCTACAGAAATTCCAAATATTGTTATCTTTAGAGTTTGCCTTATCCCGATTCTACTTGCTACTCCTATTCCTACAAGTGCCTGTTCTCCGCCTTCTACAAAGATATACTTGAATGAAGTAAGAAATACGATTAACTGGAACATTGTACAAATCTCCTAATCATGATATGTTTCTAATTGTATGGTAGAGCGTATTATCTTGAATTTATTTTCAAGTATGGATTCTATTTCCTTGAGAATTATCTGTGATTTTGTCTGATCAAGTATTACCACATGTGCAGACAAGGCATCCATTCCTGAAGTAATAGTCCAGATATGCAGATCAAATATTCCAGTTACTCCTTTTATTTGCAGTATTGTATTTTTTACCTCTTCATAGTCTATGTTTGACGGTACGCCTTCCATCAGTATGTTGATTGATTTTTTCATCAAAGACCAAGTTCTTGGAAGTATGAACAGTGCCAATCCAATACTGAATATGGCATCTGCAAGATAGAACTTTGTTGTAAATATTATAATTCCTGTTACAATGACACCTATCGCACCTATCATATCGCTTAGAACTTCAAGACGTGCACCCTTGATGTTCAGATTCTCTTCTTCATGGTGATCATGATGTTCAGAATGAGAATGTCCTCCAAGTATTCTCATTCCTGCCAGATTAATTATCAATCCAAATCCACCAATTACTGTCATCGGAATACTTGAAATCTCTGGAGACTGGAAGATGTGACGATATCCTTCATAGAAAATGTAAATCGATAACAAAATCAATGCAACACTGTTTGCAAGTGATACGAGGATCTCTATCCTATAGAACCCATAGGTTCTTTGTGGCGTAGCTTTTCTTCTAGTATAATGAATTGCAAGAAGTGACAAGGCTAATCCGCCAACATCAGTCAACATATGACCCGCATCAGCCAATAACGCCAGACTGTTTGTAACTAGACTTCCAACTATTTCTGCAACAAAATATGATGCTGTAAGAATTAGTACTAGCTTAAGTTTGGAAATTCTTTCTATTGAGATGTGTTCTCGTGATTCTGACATTTTATTAAAAACTCCCGTTATTCCTTAAAGAATCTTTGAAACTGTATCCTTTAGATCATTTGCAGCCTTTTTGCCTTTGGTATTGGTATTTACGTTAACATGTTCCACAAGATCCTGAATGATTACCTCCATAGTACTATCAAGAGCCGCTCTTACCGCAGTGATCTGCTGTACAATCTCAGGATACCCTTTACCATCATCAATCATCTTGCTGATGCCTTTTACATGCCCCTCTATTCTTGCCAATCTTTTCTTTACCTCAGGCAGTTTGTGATGGGTCATATGTCATTCTTCCTCAAATCTTGATATTTATCTAATTGGATGGTTTATCCAACCCAGAATTTCCATTTTCATCGTACAACAAGAACATAGATTCCAATAGCCATAATGACAAACCCAACCATTGAATCATTATATTTTTCTGGGATTTTTGCAAGACTCTTTGCTAATCCCACAGTACCGAGCTGAACTAAAAGTAAAAGTGTGATGATGGAAGCAGCTGCAAATACAATTGATAATTCTAATGCAAAATAGAATCCAGCAGATATTGCAGAAAGATAGATTGGAATTATGCTAGGATCTGGAGAAAGTGCAGCTCCTAGAACTGCAAAATATCCTACTTTGGAGGTGAGTTTACCAAATTTTTTTTCTTCATCATGTTCATGTTCATGGTGATCATGGTGATGTTCACTCTTTCGTACTAGTGGTATGATTCCAACAACTAATCCTGCACCTATCATAGATATTCCTATTCCAGTATCAAGATAATCTGAGATCAAATGAGAAAAAACACGCCCGATTACTACAACAATAAGACCCATAACAACAGAAAGACCGACATGCCCAATAGCAGTGATAAATGATATTCCAAAGAGTTTTTTTGGAGCCCATTTTTTGTTTCTTGCAAGAACGCAGAGTGTAAGCCAATGATCAGGAGCAGACATGTGCAATATTCCGACTACGGCAGCTCCGATAATGTAAGCAAAGAGATTAGCCATGCACTGGGTGAAAATTAGTTCCTAAAAAGCATATCCTCCCCCCTAGGATAGGGCATTAAACTCTTCTGAATTCTAGATTTTTGCGAAATGTTTCATAACAGGCACGAAAAAAATCCTTATGAAACATTTTCAAATTTTAATTATTTTTTGATATAAAGAGCATTCTGATTTTCATCATATCCAAGATCAGCCATGGTGATCACTCTAAATCCGTTGTCATGTAGATAATTCATTTCTTGGGCAAACAAGTTCACGTCAGTGTTATAATCCGATGTTCTAAAATCAACATTATGATAAGCGATTATTGGTAACGTCATCATATTTCCATGTTTGTTCAATACAGTTCCTTTATTGACTTCATCAACAAATAAATTAAATATTTTTTTGTCGTCATGAGAATATAATATATCATAATAATTGTGATCCCACGTCCTAATAGAATATCTGTTAGCAAAATTTAATTTTCCATCATCTGAATATGTTCTGCAATCAGTTTGATTTGTAAATGTCTTCCACCCATCACAATGTAAAAACATTGTAGGAGCATACCCATCCCTTGCAAAAGAATAGTATTTTGAGACTAGCTCTATTACTGTTTTATTGTTCCAAATATTTCCATACGGAGAAGCAAAGATTGTTGTATTGATGTGATGTTCGGCAAATCTCTTCTGTGAATTTCCAATTTCATAATCCAATTCAGACAGGGACATTTTTGTCAGGTCCTTGTGATCCATCGTATGTGATTCTATGTCATAACCGTTATTTTGCAATGTTGTAATGTCATCCCATGTCATTCTAGAGTTATCTTGTCCCAAAAAATCATATACTGTGAAAAATGTTGCTTTAAAACCACATTCGTCCATGATTGGTACAGCATAAGAGTACTGGCTTTTTCTGCTGTCATCAAATGTTAGAATTATAACTTTTGAATAGTCAGTTGAAACACTGGTATTTTTACATGTGTGCGATTTTATGTCAGCAAGATTTTTTCCAAAATTATAATTATCAATTATCTCCAAGGGGTTTATTAAAACTACAATTATTCCAGCCACGATAATAATTACAATAAATATTTTGTTACCAATTTCATAATCTATCACAAGTATGGAACTTGTTTTGACATTAAAATTTCTTTAGCTGGACTTCAAGAACTGGTTATTATAATAATTAATATCAACTTCATAATTAGTATAAAAAATGGAAGATAAAGATCCCAAGTCAGCGGTTAAAGTAATGCTAAACAAGGTACCCGAAATTACTTTATTCTTTTGGATAATCAAGATTCTATGTACTACTGTTGGTGAGACAGGTGCAGATTTTTTAAATACAAATTTGAATCTTGGACTAGACGGAGTAACTGCTATCGTTGGAGCACTACTTGCTGTAGCACTAGTCTTTCAGTTCAAATCCAGAAAATACATTCCCGGAATCTACTGGCTTGCAGTTGTTCTAATCAGCATAGTAGGAACTCTCATCACGGACAATTTGACTGACAAACTTGGAATACCTCTGACTTATACTACAATAATCTTCACCGTCACACTTTCAATAGTCTTTGCTGCTTGGTACAAGAAAGAAAAAACATTGTCAATACATTCAATCGTTACTAGCAGAAGAGAGGCGTTTTATTGGCTTGCTATTCTGTTTACATTTGCACTTGGAACGGCTGCAGGGGACCTATTAGCTGAGACCATAAATCTTGGCTACATGCTCTCTGCAATCATTTTTGCAGGTCTAATTGCAGCTGTTGCAATTAGTCATTTTGTTTTCAAGGTAAATGCTATTTTGGCATTTTGGATAGCATACATTCTAACTCGTCCTCTTGGAGCTTCCATAGGAGATTACCTCTCTCAAGATGTAAGCAATGGGGGCTTGGGATTGGGAACTGTAATTACAAGTGTGATTTTCCTTTCTACGATATTAGCTACAGTCATTTATCTAACGGTCTCAAAAAAAGATGTCATTAAAAAACAGACTTGAGTCCTGTAAAACTCTGACTCTCATAGGTCTGAATCCATTTAGATTTTCTTCTGACTATATGAATTCATAACAAGTATGACTTTTTTTGACACGGTTCAATCTCAGGTTGATTTTAAAGAGCTACATCTCAATTTCTGCACCGTAAAATACATATGATCAGAATAAATTCAAAATTTTTTCCTTATTTTCTATTGTAAATATTTTTAAAAAATAATGTTCAAGAGGATTTAAACTAGTTATCATAAACCCATCAAAGGCATTCTACTAATTTGAATTAGTATGTCTGATCTTATCTTTTTTACTTGAAAACCATCTTTGGCTTAGAAAACGAAGAAGTGAAACATCGTCTTGTTGTTTTACTTGGGATGATATAATAGAACTAGTAAGCTTTGAAGTGATTGGTTCCAATGGCATCATGACCTCTTCCCTTAAACTTTGTAGATCAGCCTCCAAAACTTTGATGAAATATTCCTGACTTCCTATTGTAGAATATGCTTCCACAACACGTGGCTCTTTACGAATAAATTCATGTAATTTACCCAAGTCTTTTTCTCCAAGACCTGTTTCTGCACCAACATAGGCTGCAATTCCAAGTCCAATACGTGACCAGTTTATTTCGATTTTATTTTTGAGAACACCATTTTCTTTCATCTTGCTTACATGTTTAGCAATAGTACGCTGATCAACTTTTAATGATTCAGCTAGTTGTTTGAATTGTACATTTGCATCACCTGACATGTATTCCAATATCATCAGATCTAACTCATCAGGCACAAAGGGTGGTTCTCTAGTCGCTCTAGACATGTCACATAGTGACATAATAACTGATTAAAAATGTTATCTAATTACATAAATATCTATATTCATGCATCTAGGTGGATAGCTGATTTCAGATGGATACAAGCGTAGAATTGCAAGTGTTGGAAAAAACACATCCCATGTGGGATCAATATCTACATTGTAAAGAAAGGACCTAAAGTGACCTTATGTGGACATTGTAATACTTTTAGTTGTACTGGTAGGTTCTCTCGGATTATCTGTAATTTTTGGCCGATATATTGCAAGAATGATTGTCTATGAAAAAAGACCATTAGAGAAAACATTGGGTAGAGTAGAAAACGGATTCTACAAAATAATTGGCATAGACAAATATGAACAGATGACATGGAAACAATATTTTCTAGCAATAATAGTAACTAATGTTATAGCAGCTGGTTTCCTAATGGCAGTACTCCTATATCAGAACAGTCTTCCACTTTCACCAAGATCTGGATTATCATTAGATCTTGCGTTTAATACTGCTGCATCATTTGTTACAAATACAAATCTTCAACACTATGCAGGTGAACAACAATTATCAATTTTTTCACAAATGGTTGGATTAATTTTCATGATGTTTGTAGCACCTGCATCTGGAATAGCTGCAGCATTTGCATTCATCAGAGGATTCATTCGTAAAGAATTTGGATTAGG
>JAGWGA010000043.1 GCA_028867675.1 Nitrososphaerota archaeon
AGACTACGCATACTCTACTTCATTCCTAAAGGACATTAATCACATACTACATATCATAATCTATACAACCTAGTTTAGAAGGTTCTACCAACTTTCGTTAAGACTAAAAATTATAAAAAGAAGATAAAAGATTTGTTTAATCTACTTGTGTTTCTTTGCGGTAATTACACACCAGTAAATGAATCCTGGAATTAATCCTACCATCAATGGTATGTATACGCCCGCTTGACTCCAATCTTGCATATCTAAATTACCTAAACAACAAAAAACTTCTATAGTATTTAAATCCATCTTTCAGAAGCCTAGTTTTTGGGAGATCGCGTATCATTTAGAAGAGTTTGAAGGTTCTTTAAATAAAACTTGAGCACGATTTGTAATCAAGACTTGGAAATAATAATTGAACCATGGAAACAACTTGTCATTCACGAGATATTAGAACAACGGTTTGAAGACTGGATAACTCAGATAATTGCAGGTGCAAGGTCAGCTGGAGGTGGAGTACCCACCATATTTTGGGCAGGTGGAGTAGCATTTCATTTTACAACATTTCCAGATACTGAAGCCACAGTGCAAGAGAAACTCAGGGGTAGAATTCATTATTCATCTGTAACATTTGCAATCAAGGAAAAGTTTGAAAAACAGATAGTCCGCGAGGGAGGAACAGTCAATTTTACAGATGTTACACACAACGATATCTTTAGTAGCTTGACAGAGAAATTAAAATCTCAATCAAAGTTTAGAACCTAGTTCCTTTTTTCGCGACTTTCGATAAACTAGAATTCCACCTATTACTCCAAGCATAATACCAATTACTTGGTAAAGATACGGAATATCAGAAGACTCTATCGGGAAGATATAGATTGCAGCAGTGATAATTCCAAGATAGACAACCATTCTCTTATCTATATCAAAGGGCATTAAGATTGACCTCTTTGTTCCATGCTATAAAGATACTACCAAAAGTAGTTTTTCCACATAGAAGAACCGTTTCCTTCTAATGTTCACGGTGTTTTAGGGCCATTGAATAATAACCTAGGGGGGTACAAGATAGTAAAGCCTTAAAACTAAATTTGATGTACTATATCCCGTGACCTCCTGTGGTTGCGGTACAGGAAATTCCTGTATTGAAAAGACCTGTAACTGTATGGACAGCAGAATATGTTCATGCGGTTCAAGTTGCAAATGTTCGTACAAGTAAACTAAACTTGTTATGACAATGCAACAAATACTCCGTTTTTCCAATTTCTACCCATCAAAAATGACATTTTAGAAAATTTTGTTAAAAGGCAAAGCGTATGATTTATCAGCATGATCTAAATACTATTAATGAAAAATCATGTCAGTTGGAACTGTCACCAAAATACTAATCGTTTTTGGTCTTAAGTTCCAATCTTTCAAATCTCCATATATCTTTAATTCTATGTTATAATTTGTTGGAAATTGTTTAGGATGTCCTATTTTTTCTTGTGGCAAAAGCATACGCAAAAGATGTTGAAACTATAGCTACTGCCAAAACTGGACCTGTTAATTTAGGAAGTATTTCAGATTTGGTCAGTATTTCATAAGATGCAAACGAGGCAACTAACAAAGCAGTTCCGCTCAATGCATAAGACATGTATTGAAAACCTTTACCATGAATTATCTTTGAAAATGCAGAACGAAGTATTACACTATCAAAAGTATCTACTGGAATCATTCCTAAAGCAAAGAACCCTGCTAAAATTAATGCTGTCTGAACACCAGTAGTAGCAGACGCCACGACTGACAAAGCTATTGCGGAAATTTGTGTAGCAGTGTCAAATCCAAGACCAAACATCAATCCAGTAACTAGTGCAGAACCAACAGGACCTAAGAATCCAGTTTTGTTTAGAATTTTACTTGAAAGTATCGCTGAACCACTTTTGCCCCATTTTTTCATTGAATAAATATTGATTGCACCTATTGTACCTAGAGCAATAGCACCAATTACTCCCCCCCAAAATGCAAGGTTGTTTGTATTTGTTATACTTCCAATTACGTAGATTATGAAGATCATCTCTGCCAATATTGATACCATGTGACCAGTACTGAATCCAGTACCAACCCATCGGGATTTTTTTACTGCGTTATGTAATCGCACAAGGTTGTCTATTGCTGTTACATGATCAACATCTAGGGCATGACGCAATCCAAGAAAGATCATTGTAGGAATGGATATTGCAACAAAAGTCCAAATGTCAACCATGATTTTTCGTTCTTGCTTTTATGCTGTTTTTCTAAGTATTTATTTTTAAATTCAAGACATGAATCCTATGAAACTCGGATTCTCACAGGTCTGCATCCAAAAACAAGTATGATCAGATAAAAAATTTAGAGAAATTCAGAGTTAGAATGGAACCTGTCTCGGTTCACAGAGGAAGTGGACTGGAGGGGATTTGAACCCCTGACCCCTCGCGTGCAAGGCGAGTATTCTACCGCTGAACTACCAGCCCATTGCATGATTTGAAAACCGCATAGATTTTAATTGTTGCCTTTATGTGGGAAAGATTTTATTGATATCATTCTTCAAAACATTCATGGTACTACTAAAATCAGAGATTGTTCTAAAACCAGGAGACAAGGCTCCAGATTTTAATTTATTAGGAATTGACGATAAAAAACATTCTCTTTCAGAATACAAAGATCATCAAGTAAAGTTGATAATTTTCATGTGTAATCACTGTCCTTACGTACAAGCCAAGGTAGATGCAATGAATGAAATCTATGAGAAATTCAAAGGCAAGATTGCCATGATTGGAATTAACAGTAATGACGCAACAAAATATCCAGATGATAGTTTTGACAGCATGAAGACATTTGCAAAAGAGAAAGGTTTTGGTTTTACTTATCTAGTTGATGAAACTCAGGAGGTTGCAAAAAAATATGGTGCAGTTTGTACTCCAGATCCATTTCTATTTGACAAAGATGGAAAATTAGTTTTCCATGGAAGAATAGACAATGCAATGAAACCAGAAGACAGACCTACAGAGAAGACCATGATTCAAAATATAGAGAATGTTCTTTCTGGAAATAAAATAGAAAAAGATTTTGACCCATCGATGGGATGCTCAATCAAGTGGAAAAGCCAGCAGACTTAAATGACAGTCGGGTAAAAAAAAATTTGGGCCGATAGCTCAGCTTGGCTGGAGCGTTCGACTGATAAAATTATTCAGATATCGAAAGGTCGTGGGTTCAAATCCCATTCGGCCCACTACTTTTCAATTAAATATTAATAGGTTTCAATAAATAGGAAGAGTTTGTTACTCTTTTGTTGTCAAAAATTAAGCTACCGATATATCTTTCATACAAGAGAGAAGGGAAATAACAATGGATAAAGAAGAATTATGCAAAAAAGTCATGGATTTAGATTCTTTGATAAGATTTGCAGGTCTGATCAATCCAAACGGCAGACTCGTTGCAGGTGGAATGAAACCAGGCTATGAAACAATGGAAGATCCAAAAGATGCTGAAATGCTCTATATGGAATTAGTGTTAAGAGCAAAGATGAGAAAGGAATTTGACAGAGCCTTTGGTGCAGTGAAATTTGCCATGTCTTTAAGAGAGAAATTAATTGTTATGAGTTTCCCATTTGAAGATCACATACTAATGATTTCAACTGAGAAAGAAACTGATTTTTCCAAATTAGCATTTAAAATTTTAGAGATCATCAGTCACTGATTTTGGTAGCTTTCAAAGACCGTCTGACACCATTGTAACAAAGCCTCTACGTCATCAGATACAAAATCTGCATTTGTCTTTGTCTTTTTTGCAATTTCAGTACATAGTGCAATATGAAAATTCTTTCCAGATTTTCCCTTGCTTGAATCAACTGCTTGAGAAAAGAATTTGATCTCACCTTCTTTTGAGGAAAATATCACTATAATCATTATACCATCGCGTTTGGGCCATATTTTATTTAGAAATCTCTGTAAATCAATATCAAACATTACATCAATTGCCGAAGACATGTCACCAAGTAGGGAAACTTTCCATTTCCCTGTTCGAAGTGCTGCAGAAGTGGCTTGTGCAAGAAGTGCATTTTGATAATCAGTTGCTAAAATTACAACATTCTTTTTTGGATTTATTTCCTCCTCTGAAAGACCAATTAGGGATATTGAAGAAGATATTATTTCATCAAAAAAGTTTTTCTCAGATTTTCCCATTTTTCCACTATCATAGGAATTTTCAATGGCCTTTATTGCTGGGATAATCACTTCGCCTATTATCTTCGTAGGAGTAGCTCCAGAATGAAGAGAGGTTCTAATGAGAGTATGAGCCTCAGGAATTGAACCTGCTATGACGTACTCTAGATATTTGTTTTTAACTTGAAAAAAGTCTGCTGGAAAACTGAGTTTATCAGCACCTTCTTCAATAAACCACAAATTCACACTGCCCATGTTTTTTTGTTTTATCAGACCCTCTCCAGCAAAGACTTGAAGGTATTTTGACATGGTTACACGATTAATTTTGAGTTTTTCCGAAATTTCAACTCCTGTCAATCCGGTCTTTGATTGACCAAGAACATCAATCAATTTTTCACGTATTTTTTCTGAACTATATCCTCGTGTCACAAACTTTGTGTGATTTTCCACTATATAGCATTAATAAAATCAGCAAGGACCAATATTCATGGTCCCTGCTGACCGGTACTTTGGTATGGTCTGGTTGGTCCAATATGTGGCGTGGTAATCGTATACTACTAGCGCACTGTTTGTATTATAATCAAAAAAGTAATTAAGAAAAACGCAGAATTGATACCAAATACTTAAAAGATTGATCAGGTTTCTCAGATATTTCTAAATATAGAATTTCTAATTTAAAAAAAGAAAAAATCATTGTACATTATTTTATTATAATATCAAAAATTATTTTGAATTATATTACAATCAACATTGAATGTTTTTTCTTTATCAATTTGATGACATGATGATGACCTTTTGTTGGAATGTTTAGAGCCAAAAGTATTAAATATCAGTACTTTAAAGTACGGTATAGGTAAGTAATATGCCAAAAGCAGGTTTCAAATCAATAACAATTTCAGAAGAAGTATACAACAGATTCCATGATACTTACAAGAAAAGCAAACACGAACTTGCAATGAAGGGTGTTAACAGTTTTGCAGGATACATAACTTTCATGATGGAAGATCTCATGCAAAAGGATGACACTTTTGCAAGATATGCTCCAAAACTTGAAAAGATTTCAGTTGATGATGACAGAGTCGTCATAAAAGATAACATCAAAAATAGAATTGCGGAAGTAGCTGTTCAGAATAACGAACTTTACTGTTTATTGTGTGAAGAAAAAAATTGTGTCCATGTCGGATTTGTATTTTCTCTTCCAGAGATTTACGAAGTTCTAAACGCTAGAGGAATAAAGCACCAAAGATAAAAGGTGCAGGAGGTGGGATTTGAACCCACGAACCCCTAAGAGACGGGATCACCCATTTGTATGATCTTAAGTCCCGCGCGTCCAAAGGCCATTAAACCTTCTTTGGCCAGGCTCGGCGACTCCTGCGTTTTATTAGCGATATGTTGGAGAAATTAAACGTTTTATGAAAAAAATTTCCGGGACCCAAGTAAGATTAATAAGGATTCAGAAGAGCGAGCTTGTCATGCTTCGATAGCTCAGCCTGGTAGAGCGTTACCTTGGTAAGGTAAAGGTCGCGGGATCGAATCCCGTTCGAAGCTTAATGATTATAAAATTTTCATTTGGGAATTGAGAAGTAGAATGTAGTTCCTTCCCCTTCTTTACTTTCAAACCAAATTTTTCCACCTAGGTTTTCAATGATTCCTTTGCAGATTATCAATCCAAATCCACTACCTCCATATTTTCTCTTAAAAGAAATATCTACTTGATAGAATTTTTTAAAGACGAAATCTTTTCTTTTCTCTAATATTCCAATACCATTATCTTTTACGTAAAATATGATAGAACCTCCCTCTTCTTTGGTGCCTACCTCAATTCTACCTCCAGTAGTAGGCACAAAATCTACTGCATTTTGAACCAAATTGAAAAATACCTCACCGAGTCTTTTTTTGTCACTTGTTATTGGTTTTTCAGTACTAACGGAATTAACAAAATCAATCTTCTTGTCTTTCATCATGGGCTTGCATGATTCAATCACTTCGCCCATAAGACTATCAACATTGAATTTTTCCTTCTTGAATTCCATTGTATTGGTGTTGAGTTTTTGTACATCAGTAATGTCACGCATCAACTGCTCCAATCTGACTGCATTATCATAGATCTCAGTTACTGCCTCTAACTGCTTTTTGTTTAGATCTCCAGGAGGGATTTCGTTTAAAATTTGAGAGTATTTTCTAATGGGTTCTAAAGGAATTTGGGATTCTTTTGCAACCATCATGTAAAATTCTTCTTTAATTGAATTGACCTTTTTTAGTTCATCAAGTTGGATGGCTTGTCTTTCATGTTCATTTAAGATTTTATGAGCATGATAGATTCCAGATATGTCTCTTATTGCAGTGTTGCTTCCCATCAATTTGCCTTTTTCGTCATATATATTATTAGCACTAAGCAATGAGGGAAAAATTGTATTATCTTTTCTTTTAAACCATATCTCAACATTTTCCACTTTACCAGATTGCTTCCAAGTCTCAAAGGTTTTATGCATTTCATCGATGCTTTTTTCTGCGGTATGATCAAAAATTGATTTTCCAATAGTTTCTTCTTTTGAATATCCAAAATTTTTCACATATGCATTATTGCATTCGAGAATTATTCCACTAGTATTTACGGTTCGTAGCATAACAGGACAACCTTCATAGAGATTTCTGTATTTTATGGGGTCTGTTGGAGAATCAGTTCTTTTGGATTCTACCACATACTTTGGCATTGCTCTAATTTGCCCTCTATTTCCTTGCCATACAATAATGCCTCCACTTGCAGCGCAAACCACTCCAAGAGTGAATGCATGATTTGAAAAAGGCGAATTTACATTTAATCCATAAGCTGCAATCATCAGTCCAAAAATTCCTATCATCAACCCACCAGTGGTGCTAAAATTTCCCATTAGTTAGATTTCCCCGTTTTGAATTTCCGTATGAAATTGACTTTATTTACAAGAATCAGACTATAAACTAACAATACTGAATTGGGATTGGTTCTTTGTGCGATATTTAGTATGACAGTATATTATCAAGCTAGCAAATTAACTTTTCAAGATATTCTCTAGTTGAAGACCAGATTTAGTCAGTCAACTTCTAACAAAGATATAATCATATCAAGTAATTCTTGAATTCGTTTTTTTATTCCCTCTAGGACCTTTTTGATTTCATCTTTTGAGATTCGTGCTTCATGAATTCTCAGACTTTTTGATATCTCGTCCATGCCATGCTCTAAGATGAATTTATTAAATTTTTCCAGAAATTTAACCTCGATTATTATTTGAGCATTATTTTCCAGTTCTTTTACTGGATGATATACCGTAGATTTCCCAAAAAGGTCTATAATATCAGGAGCGAATGTTCTCAGATTTCCATAAAGATCATAAAACTTCCAGTCAGTCTTTCTGTATGACGGAAGGTTTTGGAAAAGTTCGTCCCTTGTTTTGTATTTTACCAAATATCCATTAATTTCAAGGTCTAACCAAGCATTTTCATCAGATATCTCGAGTAATTTGCATATACTTTTGCAGGTCTCTAAAACATCATGTAGTGATTTAGTTTCTTCCAAAAGTTCGATACTGGTATTTTTAGCCATTTGTAGTGCCTGCTCTTTCTTATTTTTATCCAAGATAATCAAGGCTGAAAGTATCTTTGATTTTACTCTATCTAGTTTCTTTGTACCTAGTAGTTTTTAATCAGTAGTTCAGTGTGTCCAGTTCTTTTTTGAGACACGGAATTGATGAACCTGTTTGCGTTTATTGGAATTATTCCATCTGAGAACTCTTTGAAGAGTTCAATTATTTCATCAGATTTGGAATTTGATAATAGTACCTTGACACCCTTTTTGTCAAGAGATTTGAATTTGGCAAATAATCGCTCCTGGTCACTAAAATCAAAATCGCTATCAGTATAGCTAGTAAAGCTTGCAGTAGAACTAACTGGTTGATAGGGCGGATCCAAATATACAAAATCTCCATGACCCACTCCTTTTAATGCGTCTTCGAAATCTTGACATTTTATCGATATGTCTTTTGATTGCAATACCTTGCTAACCTCAAATAGATTTTCTTTGTTGACAATGTTTGGGTTTACGTATCTTCCAACTGGGACATTGAATTTTCCTTTGCTATTTACTCGGTATAATCCGTTAAAGCAAGTCTTGTTTAGAAATATCAATCTTGAAACTTTATCAATCTCGCCTTTTGGATTTGCTTCTCGTATCTTGTAATAATATGTACTTTGATTTTTAGAATAGTTTTCAGCGTGATTTTCAAGAGATGATACTAGTTCCTTTACCTTGTCTCTAATTGTTATATATGACAAGACAAGATCAGAATTAAGATCAGAGATGAACCATTTTGATTTTCTTTCTTTAGATATCAATGAAAAGAATACCGCGCCACCGCCTAGAAATGGCTCAAAATATCTTTCAAATTTGTTTGGAATATGACTTGTTATAACAGGTAAGAGTTGCCTCTTGCCTCCAGCCCATTTAACAAAGGGTTTTGGTGCAACTGAAATTAGTTGATATTGTTGTTTCAATATCAACTAATTGTAAAATATTATTTCCTTCAGTAGGATAACAAAAGATCACACGTTGTGTAACTTTTTTTAATCAAAAATAGATTTTCAAGATAGCTTATAGTTGTTCAAATAATAAAAGTAAAAGAGAAGGGATTTAGTCCCATTTGGACCATGCTGCCATCCATCTGTAAGTCCATGTTGTTAGTTTGCATCCTAATGCAGTCATTGTTACCGTCAAAACTGCACTAGCGCCTGCACCTAAAGCGACCGGACTATCATAGAACTTTCCTACTTGGGGTTCTATTGGTGTCATGTATGGAGGCAATGTGGTTCTTGGATATTTGAAAGCAGTCTCAAGAGGATCATCTATTGTAATTAGATTGATCATGTTGAATAACGACATAGACATTCCACAGAGTACACCGCCTATCAAGATCAAAGAGTGTTTGTTTCTCTTTGTTGCCCAGTATGCCAGATCCATCAATATTGCTGATGGTATCCACATTGGTACAACGATGAAGCTGTATGGATATCCTAAGGAGAACCATGCACCTTTTGCAATCCAAGTATACACCGTCATTATGAGGGCGTAATAGGTTGCTGTTCCTGGAACTCCAGTGAACGTAAGGTAGTATGCTGCACCGACAGCGAGCATCAATGATTGTGATAGTGTAAATATCACATAAGATGTCCACATCCAGTCAGTGTAGAAGATGTAGTCTCCTGCGTTGATTGTCAACAAGGTCGAGTTGACTGCTACCACTACTATGAATAAGTAGTGAGTACATCGTCTTAGCCAGACCATTGGATTGTATGCGGGAAGTGATGTATATAAAATTTTATGATGTGCGAGATCAGCAACAGGATAATCACACAACTAAGGTTAGATCGAGATAATAAAAGAAAAGATGAAAAGGAATTTTCCTATCCGAAGAAGAAGCAATCAGTGATTATTGTCAAGATTGCAACTGCTGCAATTACACCGGCCAAGAGACCGTTGTATGTCTTCGCTTTCGAAGTACCCTCTGTTACCACTTTGATACAGAAGAGGTATCCGATAGATTCTATGATTGTAAGTACAGTCAACGCAAAGTGTGCGCTTGGCGGTGGATATGCCCAAGGATAGTATACGACTGCAACTGCAACTCCTGCCCATGTTCCTGCCCATAGCGCTAAGAAGAAAGCAGTGATAATTCCAGCCATGTCTTCGACACGCCTGCCTATCATTTTGCTGACGTCGGAACTAGAAGCTCCGCCACCTGTACCGAATCCTTTTGGTAAGGTCATTTGGTTTTAATGATATACGTTTGTTTTTAAGTCTTTTCCCATGATCATGTACAACTCACGTTAATTTGATCGGGAAAAATAAAAGAAAAAGCGCTTTTGCGCGTTTATGGGATTGATCTGCTGTACAATTTGCCTTCTAAGGCCATCTTGTACATTTCTGCAACATATGGGTTCTCACCTGGGGTTTCTGCTCCAAGTTCGACGAGTCGTGCATATACTCTTACTACATAGGCAAGTGCACCCATGAAAGCAACGACGACACCCATGTTAAACATCCAGTGATTTGGAACTGCGAAGATCTCTTCTACATACCAGAAGTGCCACATCTCATTAACACCAATGGTAAACATTGTTGCCAAGTAACCAAGGATAGTCATCTTAAGACCTGTGTTCATTGAGTTGTTTGGACCTCTCAGAATTGGTACCTTTCTGTCATAAACAGCTACCATACCCCAACCTAATGGAAGAGCAATGAAATGGCTGTATAACCACCAGTGAGCTGGTGTGAAGGCACTATCTCTGATAGATGTCTGGTGTAAAGATCCGTCTACGAAGTTATCGACCTCTACTGATGCTGCAATAGATCCCAATGCGATGACGATAAGCCAGATCTTCTTCAGTCTCTGGATTTCGACTTCTTTTGGAATAAGTGCGGGCATTTGTGCCATGTTGACTGGAACGGGTCATACTTATTTAAAGTATAAGTTATAATTTCTATAATTTTGGTTATAATTTTTACATCATATTACTTAGAATTAGATTAATAATACTTAAAAATACATCATAAAATCACAATAATAATAGATAAAAAATCATTCAAAGCATGATTAACATCAAGGTATAACACAAGAATGAATAATAATTCGATCAGATGGGGCAAAATATATATCGTTGTAGTTTCTCAGTTGTTTCAGTTCGATATGGTCGATAAGAAGTTTATTGTAGCTGCAATAAGTGTGATAGTAGCACTTGGAGCAGTTGGACCATCATTAGCACAAATGTTCCAACATGCTGAGGCCCATGGTGTCCAGGCACAGTTACAGAGTCGTTTCGTAAGAATAGATGGCGAGACATGGTCAAAACAATCTGTTCATACAGGAGACACTTTGACAGTATCTGGTAAATTTGTAAGTCTTGTAAACAGAGACTTGCGAGGCTGGTACACCGTATATGGTGACTCATCCAACGCTGGTAACAGATGGGA
>JAGWGA010000044.1 GCA_028867675.1 Nitrososphaerota archaeon
AATCCTCATCACTTGTAACAAGTCTTGGGCAGTATGTTTTCAATATTTTAGATGAAACTGTCTTACACTCTTTGTAGTATGAATAGTACTTAAAGAGCCATTTGAGTGGTTGCTGGAGTTTTCCACTCTCTACTTGAAAAGCAGGAGGACTGTACAGATCATCTACATCAAATCCGCTCTGTAAAATAAGAGATGGCGCAGCACCTCCGCTTACAAATCTCTTTGATATGTCAACTAAATTGTGAGATATTGCTACATCTCTTGTAGCATGTCCTAATCCTATAGGGCTTGAGAAAAAAATCATGTCCACCATGATACAATTTAGCTAATGTACAATTTCTTCATTTTTATTTTGAATAATTCTCAAAGTTTAAATTCATTTTAAATCGGAGCTTGCTTGGGTTCATAGTCCAGCTCGGTTATGACGTCGCCCTTACACGGCGAAGATCCAGGGTTCAAATCCCTGTGGACCCATTCTGATACTTTAATCTGAATGTTCTAAAATATTCAAACTAATCCATTTGTGCTAAAGGATATCATTTACACTTAGGCAAAGATTTGATATACTGCAATTGAGATGATTTTTAATAAATGAAAGTTACCCAATTGTATTCTGCATCTGTTTTAATTCAAGATGGTAATGCAAAGATTCTCTGTGATCCATGGTTACAAGGTGAAGAATATTACGGATCATGGGGGATGTATCCTCCTTATGATTTTAAACCCGAATCGTTTAATGATGTTGATTTTATCTATATTAGTCATATACATCCTGATCATTGTAGTGCAAGAACTCTGGGACAATTAAACAAAAAAATTCCGGTATTAATTCATAATTTTCCTGAAAAATTTTTAAAATATAAAATTGAAAGTTTAGGATTTAAAGTGATAGAACTAGAACACAATTTACGTGTAAAGTTGAAAGGTAATTTACATATTAACATATTAGCTGCTGATAATTGCAATCCAGAAGTTTGTGGTAAACTAATGGGGTGCCCATTACTTGAGACAAAGTTTGGTACAACACAAATTGATACAATGTCTGTTATAGATAATGAGAAAGAAGTTATTGTAAATACAAATGATTGCCCCTATCAAATTGGTCTAATAGCTGTAAATGTTGTAAAAGAACAATACCCTTCAGTTGATGTACTATTAGTAGGATATGTGAAGGCATCATCCTATCCTCAATGTTTTGATTTGGATGAAAATGAAAAACGCAAAGAGGCAGAAATAAAACAGATTAACAAACTTGAAACTTCAAAACAATACATTCATCTTTTGAAACCAAAATACTATATTCCATTTGCTGGACGATATACATTGACAGGTACGAATTTCGATCTAAATGAATATCGAGGAGAGCCCGAGCTTGAATATGCATATGATTGGTTAAACAGTCATGTTTCACAAGATACTTCCAAAGGGGTAATTCTAAATCACGATGAATATTTTGATGTAACTAACGGAACTACGTCTAGTCAATACACGAGAATTGATCCTATCAAAAAGGTAGAATACGAAAAAAATGTTTTATCGCAAGTAATTTATGATTATGAAAGTCAACCATATCCATCTCTTAATGATATTGTCGAACTTATTCCAAAATCATATGATAATTTTGAAAAGTGTAGACAAAAAATAGGATGGACTTCAAATACTGTAATTTTGTTGTCATTACCTGAAGAAAAAACAGCTGTAATAACATGCAATGGACATGGATATGATATTGTGTCTTCTAAAATGATAAAAGACTACAAACAATATCTTGCAATGCATATAGATAGCAGATTATTACGATGGCTTTTACAAGGACCACGTAAAACTCATTGGAGTCTAGCTGATATAGGATGTCACATTAAATACAAACGGGTTCCAAATGTGTATGAAAGAGCTTTATACTATTGTTGGAATTTCTTTTATTCAAACAAATACGATTGAATATCTAAATTATTTTAAAATCCTCTAAGGCCAACAGGTCTGCATAATTCTGGATGTGCTCTAAGGTGAGAAATTTTTTGGAGCATAGATTGTTTGTCTTGTGGAAAAGTTCCACCTATTGGATAAGCATTTGAACCATGATTTGCACGAAATACCACCTCAGTACTGGGCTCCATTTTTGATATCAATAGTTCCAATTCGTCTAGAGCTTCTGAATCATCAATTGATAAGAATAGTTCCTTGAATTTTGTCAAAAATTCGTCACGTATTCCATCTTCTAAATGTAGAGTAAGAGCTCCAACATAATGAGGAGCAGACGCTGTCAAAACTTTGGCGGTTTCTTCAATATGTTGTCTTGAGTAAGTCTTTCCACCTAGACCTAAAATGACCATACATGATATTGTAAAACCTGCATCTTTTGCCTTCTGACATGCCTTTATGATTGTCTGACCTGTAGCTCCCTTGGTAACTTTTTTTAGAATTACATCTGAACCACTTTCTATTCCGATATAGAACATTGTCAATCCTGCATCATGCAATTTTTTAAGATCTTCCAGAGATTTTTTATGAATATTTTGTGGCATAGCATAACATGAGATTCGTTCAAAGTTTGGAAATTTCTCACGTATGTAGTTTAGGATCTGAAGCATTCTCTCAGTTGATAGGTTAAGTGCATCGCCATCTGCAAGAAATATTCTACTACTATATGGCATGTGTTTTGCTGCAAGATCAATTTCCATTTTGATATCTTCCCATGGTCTTTCAGCATATTCTTTTGAACGATACATGTTACAGTATGAACATTTGTTAAAAGAACAACCTAGTGTTACTTGAAAAATTAATGACTTTGCTTCAGACGGGGGCCTGTAAAGAGGATAATCATAATCAAACATTATCTTCATCTAGCCTCAATCTATCTTATCAGTTATTCGGTCTGTACACAAAATATTTTGCTTTTTGGTTAGACTTGTAGTAATTCATGTAATTTTTCAGATTTTACGTATTAAGCCCATAGGCAAATAATCTATTAACTAACTTATGATACACGAAAATACATGCCTATAGATCCATATGCTAAACGTCTGTTGTGGTTTGTGTTTATGGGCTCAAAAGGTGGACTAAACCGAATTCGCTTAATTTCTCATATTCGTGATAAGCCACTTAATGCAAATCAACTCGCCAAGGAAATGAATCTTGATTATAAGGCAATACAACATCATATTGGGGTTCTTGAAAAGAACAATCTCATAACTCGAGTGGGTGACAAATATGGTGCAACATTTTTCATATCTACGTTTCTTGAGGTAAATATCCAAGCCTTTGACGAAATTGTAAGCAAATTGGAAAAAAGTACATAAGCAAAGTGGAGATAGTATTTTCAAATGGAATCTATAATGACTGCAAGCACAATTGTATCAGGCGCTAATATGATGGCACTTGGAGTACTCATTGGAGTTTTTGCCAAGATGTATTCGAGAACTAGAGCACAATTACCTTTAGGGATGATATTTTTTGCAGGTTTGTTGTTTTTACATAATGTAATTGGAGTCTATGCATATTTTTCAATGATGGAACTCTATGCAGCTGCTCTATTACCATATCTGTTAGCTGTACATGTAGCAGAACTTGCAGGCATTCTGATATTGTTGAGAATAACTCTACAATAGACTTGATTTATTTGTAAGAAGAATACAATTGATCCATGAAACAGCAATACAAGGAATATTTGAAACTTAACAAGAATATCCTTCTAGGCTTTCTTGCATCAATTGTTGTTTCAGCAGCTGTTGCTCAAATGTTTTCAAATCAACAAAATTATGTAAATGCTACTATTACCTTGGCTGTTGATTATGTAGTATATTTTTCTACTTTTGGAGGACTTTTTTATATTGACAACAAGAAAAAATATCTTCTCAAAACAGGTGAGGTTGACAAGGCTGGTCTTAGAAAAGACTTGATAAAAGTAATTTTCTCTCTTGGAATAGGTGAGATAGTCTATACTGTTTGTAGATGGACTCTACAATACTATTTGCTAGAAAATTCTTATCAAGCCTATATTGCCTCATTAGCATCACAATCCATATCGACTGTGATATACATGATAACTGTAAACTTGAGTGTAAAATTTACGAGGTTGTACAAAGATGACTCTTAGCATATTTGTTGATGGCTCGGGAGGCTCTAACTCTGGATTTGGTTATTTTGTTAAAGAAACAGGAGAATCATTTTACGAGAAAAAATCTGATATAACTAACAATCAGGCTGAATATATGGCAATAATTTCTGCTCTGAAAAAATTCTCAGGTTCTACGGATGAAATTGTAATCTATAGCGATTCCAAAAATACTGTTTCGCAATTAAACCACGAATATGCTATCAACAATGAACAGCTAAGAACTCTTGCTAGAGAAGCATGGGAAATAATAACAAAGTTTTCAAATTTAAAGATAAAATGGATTCCAAGAAATGAAAACCTGGCAGGAAAAATGCTTGGAAGCTAAGTACTGATATATTGAGATCAAGTAATTCCCTTGGATAAACTTATTATACAAATACCTTTGAATCCATCTCGTTATAATGAGCGAATCTATTTTTCTATCTCCAAAATCTATTGCTATAATCGGGGCTTCAGATAAAGAGGGAAGTGTAGGACGTGCAATTACATCAAATATACTAAAGGGATATACTGGGAAAATCTTTCCAATTAGTCCAACAAGAGAAACTGTATTTGATAAAAAAGCATACAAAAATGTACTAGATGTTTCAGAAGAGATTGATCTTGCAGTTGTAGTTACAAAAAATGATGTTGTCCCTGCAGTACTTGAAGAATGCGGTAAAAAGGGAATTAAGGGAGCTATAGTAATCACAGCTGGATTCAAAGAAGTAGATGAAGAAGGAGCTAAGCTTGAGAGAAGACTTGGTGAAATTGCAAAGCAGTATAATATCAAAATTATAGGACCAAACTGCCTCGGTGTGATGAATCTAGCACCACAAACAATGATGAATTCTACTTTTCTTAAAGTAACTCCAAAGTCTGGTGGAATTGCTCTAGTCTCTCAAAGTGGTGCAATATGTGCCGCACTTGTAGAGGATGCCAGTGCTCAGGGAATTGGATTTTCTTCTGTAATTAGTATGGGAAATAAAGTAGATCTCAATGAGGTTGATATTCTTAAAATGCTTGCAGAACATGAACAGACCAAAGTTATCGTCATGTATCTTGAGGATATGACTAATGGAAGAGAGTTTTTGAAAATATGTAAACAAATCACTAGATTAAATCAATTAAAAAAACCAGTACTTGTTCTAAAATCTGGTAGAAGTCCAGAGGGTGCAAAAGCAGCCATGTCTCATACGGGTGCACTTATGGGTTCAGATGAAATCTATGATGCATTGTTGACACAATCTGGTGCAATTAGAGTCGATACCATGGAAGAATTATTTGATTATGCAGTAGCCTTTTCAAAACAACCACTTCCATTAAAAGGAGATTTGGTTATAGTATCTAATGCAGGAGGACCTGCAATAATTTCAACTGATGCTTGTTCTAGAATGGGAATCAAGATGGCAAATATCGAAGACATAAGACCACAAATTAATGCAGTTATTCCTCCATGGGGAACCTCTAGAAATCCTGTAGATATTGTAGGTGATGCAGATTTTAACAGATTCAATCATGTACTAAATCTTGTACTTGCTCATCCAAACGTTGGCTCAGTTATAGCAATGTGTACTCCGTCTGCAACACTTGATTACAACAAACTTGCTGAAGTTATAGTTGATTCATCAAAAAAACACAACAAAACAATTCTTGCAAGTCTAATGGGACTTGATGAAGGAATAAGGAATAAAGAAATTCTAGCAGAAGGTGGAGTTCCGCATTATACATATGCTGAGAGAGCAATACGAGCACTCAGGGCAATGCTGAGATTCTCTCAGTGGTCTCAAACATCAGAAGGTAAAATACAAGAGTTCAAAGTTAACAAGAAAAAAGTAGAACAAATCTTTGCCAAGGTCAAATCAGAGGGAAGAATGAATTTATTAGAAGAAGAAGGCCAAGAAGTATTGCGAGCATATGGATTCCCTGTACCCAAAAGTATTCTTGCTACAAAAGATCGAGAAGCTATACAGGCTGCAAAAAAAATTGGATATCCTGTTGTCATGAAGATAGCTTCGCCACAAATTATTCACAAGTCTGATGCAGGTGGAGTAAAAGTAGGACTAAAAACTCCACAAGAAGTTAAAAAAGCATTTAAAGAAATAATCAAGAATGCAAAAAAATACAACAAGAAAGCTATCATCAAAGGTGTATTAGTTCAAGAGATGGTAAAAGGTGGAAAAGAAACTATCGTGGGTTCAAAACAAGAACTAGGATTTGGACCAGTAGTTATGTTTGGTATGGGGGGGATTTATGTCGAAGTACTAAAAGATGTTACATTCAGAGTTTCTCCTGTTACAAACTCTGAAGCAGATGAAATGATATCTACCATTAAAACAAACAAGTTGTTACAAGGTGTAAGGGGAGAAAAACCATCTGATATCAATAAACTTTCAGACTGCATCCAAAGAATTTCTCAACTAGTGACTGACTTCCAAGAAATTAAAGAACTTGATATGAATCCTGTTCTTGTATTTGAAAAGGGTAAAGGATGCAAAGTAGTTGATGTTAGAATCGGACTTGCTTAAAGACTCACAATTTTGTTATAATATTTATATTACTTCCAAAGGGTATAGCAGATATGCCAATTAGGACAGCTTCTGAGTATGTTCAAAGTCTCAGAGGCCGTGACATGAAAGTTTACCTTTTTGGAGAACTGGTCAAAGAACCAGTAGACCATCCAATGATCCGACCTTCTATTAATGCAGTAGCAGAGACATACGAACTAGCAGAAAATGAAAGTGATGTTGCAACAGCGAAATCCTCTATAACAGGTTTACAAGTTAACAGGTTCTTACATATTGCAGAAAGTGCAGATGATCTTGTAAATCAAAATAAAATGCAGAGAAAACTTGGACAACTTACTGGAACATGCTTCCAAAGATGTGTGGGAATGGATGCATTAAATTCGCTATATTCTGTTACGTATGAAATTGATGAAAAGTTCAAGACTGATTATCACAAACGACTTGTAGAATTTATCAAGATGATACAAAAAGAGAATTTTGTCATTGGTGGAGCAATGACTGATCCTAAAGGCGATCGAAGTAAACTACCGCATGAACAAGAAGATCCAGATGTATTTTTACATGTAGTGGAAAAAAATGACAAGGGAATATTTGTAACTGGAGCCAAAGCTCATCAGACTGGTTGTATAAACTCACACTGGATTATAGTAATGCCTACTTTGAGATTGACTGAAAAAGACAAAGACTATGCAGTAGTAGGTGCAATGCCTGCAGATGCTCCGGGAATTACATACATCTACGGACGTCAATCTTGTGACACAAGAAGTATGGAGGAAGGAGATATGGATTCAGGAAATTCGGAATTTGCAGGCCAAGAGGCATTGATGATTTTTGATAGAGTCTTTATTCCTTGGGATAAGGTGTTCATGTTTGGTGAATACGAATTTGCAGCAATGCTTGTAGAGCGATTCACATGTTATCACAGAAGAAGTTATGTATGCAAGACTGGTTTGGGTGATGTTTTAATTGGTGCAGCTGCTGCAATCGCTGATTACAATGGAATACCTAATGTCTCTCATATTAGAGATAAACTAGTAGAAATGACTCATCTCAATGAGACAATTTATGCATCTGGTATAGCTTCTTCATTTCAAGCTCATAAAACAAAATCTGGTGTATGGCTAAATGATGACATGTTAGCAAATGTTACAAAGCATAATGTGACCAGATTTCCATATGAAATTGGTAGACTTGCACAGGATATTGCAGGCGGTCTTGTAGTTACACTTCCATCTGAAAAAGATCTAAAAAATCCTGTTACTGGCCCAATATTAAAAAAATATCTAAAAGGACGCAAGGGAATTGACGTTGAAGATAGATTCAGAATATTGAGACTCATAGAAAACATGACCTTGGGTAGAAATGCAGTGGGATATCTCACTGAATCCATGCATGGTGCAGGTTCACCACAAGCTCAAAGAATTCAGATTGCACGTCAAATGCAGCTTGGATACAAGAAAAAACTTGCAAAGAATCTTGCACATGTTAAAGAAAACAATGAATCAGATCCTGAACAATCTGATTACTTCCAACGCGTATTCAAGATGAGAAAGCAGTAAAAATTTACTTGGTCTTATTTTTTACTTGAATCTTCAGTACTATGATCTTTTTCTGATTTATCATCTAACTTGTTTTCAAACTCTTTAGAATCTTTTTCCAAGTTTGAATGATCACTTGACAAATTCTCTGTATATGATTTACTATCTAATTCATTTAAATTCTTTGTCTTGTCTAAATTGTCATCTGGTAAATCTTCTATACTTGACTTTGGTTTTCCAAATTGTTTTACCAACATTATTCCAACAATAACAGCTATTATGATATAGTTGATTGGTGGAGTAAGTATCCTTGTTACGTAACCTATCTGAGGTATGACGTACTCTACTTTTCCAATGTAGTCGTCTTTTGTAATGGGAAAATCGGTTCCTGGTATTGATCCTGGATTAGCATCTCCTTTTGTTCTAATTACCAATGGATCTTTATTCAGTATCTCTGCAACTCTATGAACAATTACCTTGTCGTGACCATTGGGCCTGTTGAATACTATGATATCTCCAACTTTTAATTGATCAAAATTTACATGTCCTTGAACTACAATTACATCAAAGATGTTGAGATTTGGTATCATACTTCCACTTGAGACAACATAGAATGGATTTTCTGTTCCAAAAGCCACTCGAAGACCAATCCAAATTATTGCGATACCTATAACTACAATAATGACGTCCTTTACAATTCCTGACTTAAGAGAAAGTTTACTCAATTATTTCTAGTCTCTAAAATCGTAAGATAAATCTTGCTTAACAAAGATCTTTACTTTAGTTTATTACCGCAACTCTCACAGAATTTTGAACCTTGGCTATTAGTATAGTTACACTTGGAACACTTTAAATTATTTTCACCAAGTGAACCTCCAAGCAAAACAATCTCTCCAATCTTTCTTATCTCGTCCCACTTTATAGTAACATCAGTTCCATCATTTTTTGTTACAATTAGAACTACACTTGATTGATCTGGCTGAATTCCCATCTCTTTAACCACCCCAACTTTTCTTGCTTCTGAATCATATACTCCAAGACCTGTAATTGAGCTAAATGTTTTTACATTAGAGGATGTTTTAGGCTGATTTTGTAGTTCAAAGGTCTGTGTTGGAGGTGGTGTAGTGACATTAGTATTAGTAACAGGTATTGCAGCTCCAACTGAAGCAGTTTCATCAGGTTTGCTAAAGTTCCTATATTCAGCAAGAATTGAACCGCATGTAGTACACATGTACTGTCCTTTCTCTAACAGAACAAGATTCTCTGCTACTGTCTCGTTAGGATTTTCATATTCTATCTTTGGACTTCCCTCATATTCTTTCTCACATGTGTTGCAATAATACTTGGAAATTTTTTCTGAATCTAAACGACCTACAGGGGCAAGAAACAAATCTGGTCCACCAAGATTGCCTTTTCTTTGTTGATCATCATTTACTGTTGCCATGATGAAACCTCCAGATCCTCTTAATTTTTTCAATCGAAGTTCACTACTCATACATTAATCTACACAAATGTCAGATAATTATGTATATCATTTTGATGGGTCAAATCTATACTACGTATCAGAGCAAGAGATTATACAAATTATAAAAATAATCTAGTTTTTTTCAATATTTTGGAAAGAGTTATTAGAGCCAGAAGAGTACATTGATACAAATAGACGGAAATTGGTAATCAAACTTCTCTCTGTCGTTTCAAGAAAAAAGATGATGATTAAATTTGACAAAATTTGAAGAACTAGGACTAAAAGATACAATACTTTCTGCACTAAATGAAATGGGTTTCAAGGAACCATTCCCAATTCAAGCAGGTGCAATACCAGTACTTCTTTCAGGTCAAGATGTAATAGGACAAGCACATACTGGTACAGGAAAGACCGCAGCTTTTTCTCTTCCTATCATACAAAATATTATTCCTAAAGGTGGAATACAAGCACTCATCATAGCTCCCACACGAGAGCTTGCAGTACAGATATCATCTGAAATTGTAAAATTCTCAAGACATTCAGGAATCAGAAGTGTAACCATCTATGGCGGTCAAAGCATGAATGTACAACTAGATGAACTTCACAGAGGTGTGGAAATTGTAGTTGCTACACCTGGACGTCTAATTGATCACATTAAACGTGGTTCAATAAAATTACCGAAAGTAAAATGGGTTGTACTTGATGAAGCAGATACCATGCTTGACATGGGATTTATTGAAGATATAAAATTCATTTTGGATCTGGTTCCAGAAGATCACGTAAATGCATTATTTTCTGCTACAATGCCAGCTGCAATCTTGATGTTGGCAGAAAAGTATATGCGAAATCCACAAAAAATATTCATAGATTCAGACGATCTAAGTGGAGAAGGAATAGAACAAGCATTTCTTGTAATAAAAGATAGAGAAAAAACAGATTATCTCTTTAAATTTATCAAAGAAACCGGGGCTGGTCAGGCAATAGTTTTCTGTTCTACAAAAGATAGAACAAGAAGAGTTGCTCATGAACTAGAACAGGCAAGATTCAATGTAGTTTCAATTCAAGGAGATATGTCTCAATTTAGAAGAGATAAGGCTATGTATTTGTTCAAAAAAGGTAAGGCCGACATTTTGGTTGCAACTGATGTAGCGGCAAGAGGAATAGATGTACCAAAAGTTGCATTGGTGATAAACTACGATGTTCCAAACCAAGATATGGTATATTTCCATAGGATTGGAAGAACTGCCAGAGCAGGAGAAAAAGGTAGAGCAATCACTCTAGTATCTTATTCCTCCATTGGTGATTTCCAAGCAATATCCCGTCAAACTAAGGTTAAGATGATTGATCTCAACAAAGAATTGGGAATAGAAGTCA
>JAGWGA010000045.1 GCA_028867675.1 Nitrososphaerota archaeon
TGTGATTATGCTACTGCAGTTAGAGAAGCAAGTACAAAATAATATATTCTCAAGAAATACCAGTCGTCTCGGTAGCCCGATAGTCTAGTGGCCAAACAATTTTGGGTTAGGGATCTCAGGCTCTGGATCTTACGAGAGGACACCTGGGGACGGCAGTTCGAATCTGCCTCGGGCTATCTATAATTTTTAAAAAATGGTTCTCTATCTTGAGGCCATTGCGATTCTTTCTAATTCATTTTTCTTCTTAACAGAAGGAGCATTCATGTCATTTGCAGAAGCAAGAATCAAGTGCTCTGCAAGATTTTCCTCTACTGCTTTTGGATTGGAAAAAGAAGCATCTCTTACACCTTCTGCTATGAATCTTAGAGCAAGATCAACTCGTCTTAGTGGTGCAACGTCTACTGAAACGTGGTAAACTGTTCCACCATAAACTATTCTAGTTGTATCTTCATTTGGTGCTGAGTGTTCTACTGCTCTTATCAAAACTTCAACTGGATTCTTTCCGGTTTTGAGGTGAATTATATCAAATGCAGCCTTTACTGTATTGATTGCACGAACTTTCTTTCCACCCATTCTACCAGTGTTTTTTGCATATTTCTTTCCAAAGTGAGATAGTTTGTTAATTAGTCGTTCTGTAATGTTGACGTCAGCTTTGTTAAATCGTTTAAGAGCTGATCTACCAAATGTTAGCGGCATTATTCCTTGTTTGAGAGAAATAACATTTTTCAGACCTGGGTCTTTAACTTCAATGTTAGAGATATCCCATTTTCTAAACAGTAAAAGATTCTGTGTTTCTGTCATTTTTTATCTCCTTGGTTTTTCTTTCTTTCCATAAACAAGTTCTTTAAGTGAAGTTCCATTTACCTTGAAGACTTTCCATCTCACACCAGGAATATCACCAAGTGCTCCTCCCATGGATGCTCCCATACCTTCTACGTGTACTTCATCATGTTCATCAACAAAATTAAGTGCACCGTCTCTTGGAAGGAATGCAGTAACTGTTTTACCGTTCTTTATGAGTTGAACTCTAACACATTTTCTTACAGCAGAGTTTGGCTGTTTTGCTTCTATTCCAACTTTTTCTAAAACTATACCACGAGCTTGTGGTGCACCTCCAAGAGGACTTGCTTTTTTGTCTAGTCCTAATTCTCTTCTCTTGTAAGTACCTATAGACCACTTTTGTCGTTTTCTTTTATCTTTAAGAACTCTTCCTGCAAATAGACCTAGGGGTGATTTTGCCATACCATTTACTCCATTATTTTCTCCGGACTTTGAATAAGAACACTAGAAATTTGAAAGTATCTCTTTGCTAATAATCTTGCTTTTTCAGCATTACGTCCTTCTCTACCTACTACAATTCCCTTCTTTTTTGCATCAACTAGAATTATTGCTTGGAGTGAACCATCCAATCTTTTGTTTAGCTTTACTTCTGAAACTAATTTTGGATTGAGCATGTTCTTTAGAAATTCTGCTGCATCTTCCGAGTATTCTACAAGTTCAACGTTTCTTTTTACTACATTTTGTAAATTCTTTATTGTGGAACCACCTTTGCCAATGGCTAAGCCCATCTTACCTTGATTTACTACAAATATGACGCGGTCTTGTTTTTCATCTTCGATGCAATCTCTTGCTGTAGCTCCTGTCACATTTTGAAATAATGACATTAGTTTTATTTGATCTGTTGTTAGTTTGATTGTTTCCGTCATGCCTTTTTTAAACTCGATCTCGGGGTGGGACATTTAAATCTTGATAGAAAATATTGGAAAATGACATTATATTATTTCGTCTCGATTTCAAGTTCTTTTGTTAATGCTTTCAAATTAGTATCGCTCAAAGTCTTAAGCGATAATGCGGAAATTCGAAATTGTGTTCCACACAATCTGCCAAGTTCTACGGAGGAACCATCATAGTTTACAATTGGAACCTTTGAATTTTTAGATACTTCTTGTATTTTTTCTAATATTTTTTCCGGGATAGAATGTGATAATACAATTAGTTTTGAATTTTTGACTGTACTTACTGCTTCTTTAGTACCAAAAGTACATTTGCCATCTTCAATTGCGTCTCTGATTAATTTCTCTAATATCTTAACCATCTTCAAACATCCTCTGATAGAGTTTGCAGATAATCATTCATTTTTAACACGTTTTTGAACTTGGACATTGTTATTAATCTGTGAAACTTGGAATTTTCAATATATAGCTTCTCTTATTGTTCTTCTACAACTTTCATGTAGAGGTCAACAGTTCCTGTACCGATTGGAATGTTTGCACCAACTATGACATTTTCTGTTACTCCTTTGAGCTCTTCAACTTCACCTGCTAGTGCTGCTTCTGCAATTGTTGGAACAGTAATTTCAAATGCTGCTCTTGCTAGTACACTAGTCTTTGTTCCAGCGATTCCATGTCTTCCGATTTGTTGCAAGTATCCTCGAGAACACATCAAATCAGATACCAACATGAGATACCTTACATCAACTTCTAGACCTTGATCAGTAAGTGTAGAGTTTAATTCGTTTATCAGAGAGTTTCGTGCAGCCTCAATACCCAAACTACCTGCAATTTCAAAGATGTTGTTGGTTCGGATATTTTTCTTGTCAATACCGTCTATTTCCCATACCTTTGCAATGTTAGAGCCAGATGTTTGAATAACCCACTCTTCTCCTTGTTGAACGATTGTTACTCTTTCTACATCAGTAACACCCTTTACAGTAGTTGAAAGTATTTTGTTTCTCATTGCCAGAACAGTCTGAGTATCAGATTCTTCTGGCAGTGTTAGTGTAATAGAATTACCACTTGGTTCAATTTCAAACTTTTTCTTGGAAGATTGTAATGCATCAACTACATTCTCAATTGTACATGCTCTTTCTCTTAACTTGTCTGGATTAAGATTGAGTTTAATTTTTGTAGAATAATCAGTTTCAGTACTAGAGATTAATGCACTGATTTTTGTGTGCAAAATTTCTCTTGCTACTTTGATCGCTTTTTCTTTTGATTTCTTGTGATTTTCTTCCAAGTAAATATCCATTGTTGGTGTTACAGGTTTCTTCCTTGCATCCACAAGTTCAATCAATCTTGGAAGTCCAAGAGTTACGTTTCTTTCCCTGATACCTGCAAAGTGGAATGTTCTAAGAGTCATCTGAGTACCTGGTTCGCCTATTGATTGTGCTGTTACTACACCTACTGCTTGACCAGGCTCGACCTTTGCATTATCATAAAGTTCTAATGCTTTTTTACAGACTTTGTCTACACCATCTCTACTTAGTTTGGATTCAAGAAGCGCTTCAAGTACAGTTTTTGATAAACGTGGATTGAATGTCTTTGCATATTTTTTCACTAGATCTGTTATCTCGTCCTTGGATGCCTTCTTTCCAGAATCAATGATACTTTCAGATTCGATTAATCTAGCAATTCTAAATGCTTCACCATGGTCACTTTTTGCAACATCAATGCCGTCTTCTCCATAAAGGAATTGTATAATGTGACCGTGAGGATCTCTTACTGTTCCATCATATTCTAGTTTCAAATGTTCAAGTGCATTGATGAGTCTTCTCTGCATGTAACCACTTTGTTGTGTTCTAACTGCAGTATCTACAAGACCTTCTCTTCCTCCCATAGCATGGAAGAAGAATTCCAAGGTGGACAGTCCTTCTCTATAATTAGATTTTACAAATCCCTTACCATCGGGATTAGCATCATGTTCTTTAAAGTGCGGTAATGCTCTGTTACTGTAACCTTTGAGAATTCTTCTACCTCTAATTGATTGCTGACCTAATGCGCCTGCCATCTGACCAATATTTAGTGAAGAACCTCTAGCTCCAGTTGTTGCCATTATTCTACCAGCGTTAGTTTCATCAAAAGATTTGTCTGCAGAGTTTCCAGCTTTATCTCTCGCTTTTGAAAGTTCATTTACTATTTGTGCTTCTAACGCTTCTTCAGCAGAAAGACCTCTGCTGAGTTGTAGAGTACCTTTCTTTGCCTGAGAGATGAAATCATAAACTTTATCATAAGACTCTTGAATATTTTCAAGAATTCCGTCTTTTGTCTTTGTTGCAAGTTCAAGATCAGCATAACCATAACTGAATCCATAACCTGTGATGAATTGTTTTAGCATGATAAGAATTGAGTTGAGGAAGTTCTTTGCCTCTTCATATCCATAGTCTTTTGTAATTCTATGTAGTACACTATCCGGTTCTTCTGCACCTATTGATGCTTTGTCAATTACACCACTTACTAGTTGTCCATTTTTAATTACAACATCTTTTACAGGACCCTTTGTACCCTTGGACCATTTTGAAGTGATAACATAATTGAAGTCCTTTGGCAGGAAAAGTGAGAATAGCTGTTTACCACTATAAAGTGAACCACTTTTTGCTTTAACTGCTGGTTCTGGGAATGTTCCAGTATAACCTGCCAACATTGCAAGGTTTGCAAATTCTTGAGGTGTCAAAGTAGTATCATCTTTTGTTAGCAAATATGCTCCAGTGATAAAGTCACGTAATGCACCAATTATTGGTCCTCCATATCTTGGAGAGATCAATTGATCTTGAACACGCATTAAGAGTATAGCCTCTGCTCTTGCTTCTTCACTTTGAGGCACATGAAGGTTCATCTCATCTCCATCAAAGTCAGCGTTGTAAGGTGGACAAACTGATGGATGTAGTCTAAATGTCTTACCAGGTAATACTCTGACATAATGACCCATAATTGACATTTGGTGCAATGATGGTTGTCTGTTAAACATTACAATATCACCATCAGAGAGATGTCTTTCTACGAGATATCCGATTTCAATATTATTTGCAATTGTTTCTCGATCTTCAACGAAATCAAGTCTGATTTTTACTCCGTCTGGTCTTACAATATAATTAGCACCTGGGAATTTACTTGGTCCATTTATGACAAGTTTTTTCAATCTTTCAATGTTCCATTCAGTAACAACTTCTGGAATTGTCAGTTTAGTTGCAACTGCTTCTGGAACTCCTACTTCAGAAATTTGTAAGTTTGGATCAGGAGATATTACAGTTCTACTAGAAAAGTCAACTCTTTTTCCAGATAATGAACCTCTGAATCTTCCTTCTTTTCCTTTTAATCTTTGAGTGAGAGTTTTTAGAGGTCTTCCTGATCTATGATGAGCTTGTGGAATTCCAGATACTTCATTATCAAAGTAAGTTGTAACATGATATTGTAAAAGATCAACCAAGTCTTGTACGATAAGCGGAGGTGTTCCAGCTTCTTTACTTTCCTTTAGTCTTTGATTTACTCTTATGATATCTACGAGTTTGTGAGTTAAATCATCTTCAGACCTTATACCTGTCTCGAGAATAATTGATGGTCTTACTGTAACTGGCGGTACTGGAAGAACTTGTAGGATAAACCATTCTGGTCTTGCTGTTGTTGGATCATATCCCAATAGTTTAAGATCTTCGTCAATCATGTGTGAGAATCGTTCTCGGATGGTAATTGGAAGTAATCTGTTCTCACCAAGTTCAGTTCTTTCTATGAATATTGTTGGTTTCGTAAATATCAATTCATACTGTGACTTGCCACAGTGAGGACATGTTTTTTCTTTCTTGGCTCTTTCAATAATTTCAGTTGGAATATGTTTAATTGAAATTACAGTGTAAGCTGCTTCCTTTTTCATGATTTGATGATATTCTTCTAATTCTTCTTGTGGAAGTTTTAGTCTAGCACATGATCTACATGTTGTCAGCAAAAGTTTGTAGATATTATCAATGAACGCAATATGTAAAACAGGTTCTGCAAGTTCAATATGACCAAAGTGACCCGGACATCTTGCTGCAGTATTACCGCATGTAAGACATTTCTGTCCTGGTTCTAGTGTACCAAGTCTTCCATCCATCAATCCTCCTTGGACAGACATTCCATCTTCATCATAAGTTTCAGGTGCTGTAATTTCAGCAACAGAATATTTTCTGATTTCAGTTGGAGACCATACAGAGAATTTGATTCCGTCAATTACTTTTATTGTTTCAAGTGCCATTATACTCTCTCCTTTATCAAAAGTCTTGGTGCTACATCAAGACTCATCATTTCTTGTAAGAGAAGCTTAAACGCATATGCAATAGATATGGATGTGACTTTAGCTTTATCTCCACATACTCTGCATACGAATCTTCTTTGTTTAATATCATAATAGGAAACCAGACCACATCTTTCACAGATATAGATATCTGCCTTGTCAGATTCATCTAGTAATCTATCTTTTAGCATCATTGATGCACCATATGCAATAAGACAGTCTCTTTCCATTTCTCCAAATCTCAAACCACCGCCTCTTGCACGTCCTTCAGTTGGTTGTTTTGTTAACATCTGAACTTGACCTCTTGCTCTTGCATGAATCTTGTCTGCAACCATGTGGTGAAGTTTTTGATAATATACAACCCCTATGAAAACATCTACTGCAAATGGTTTTCCTGTTCTTCCATCATACATTACTTCTTTTCCTGAATATTTGAATCCGTTTTGTTCTAAAACACCTTTTACATCTTCAAGTTTTTCTCCAACAAAAGCAGAACCATCCATTTTACTTCCACGTAATGCGGCAGCTTTTCCTGTTACAGATTCTAAGAACATTCCAACTGTCATTCTGGATGGGAAAGCATGTGGGTTAATCATCACATCTGGAACAACTCCATCTGCAGTGTATGGAAGATCTTCATGATTGACAAGTAATCCAACAACACCTTTCTGACCGTGTCTTGATGCAAATTTGTCACCTATTTCTGGGATCCTAAGATCTCTTACTCTGATTTTATACATTCTTCCTCCATCATGTGATTGAGTCATAACAACAGTATCAACGACTCCATTTTCAGATGGTCTGACTCCTATTGATGTATCTCTTCTGTAAGGTCCTTTTACTTCAAATTCTCTATATTCTTCCATAAATCGTGGCGGACTTGTTTTTCCAATTAGTATATCTCCACCTTGCACTGTTGATTCGGTTGCAATAACTCCATCTTCTTCCAATAATCTGTATGCCTTGTCTCCTCTAAATCCACGAATATTTCCTTCTGCAGTTGGAATCTCGAAATTATCTCTCATGCCTCCAGGATATTGTTTTGCTTCAGCTTCATAGATTCTGTAGAAGAATGTTCTACCAAGCCCTCTATCAATTGAAGATTTACTCAATACAATAGCATCTTCAATGTTATAACCGTCAAATGGTAATACTGCAACAACACAATTTTGACCAGCAGGTCTATCCTCCAATCCTAAAAGACCCATTGCTTTTGTGTTAACAATTGGAGTCTGAGGATATAGCATTAGATGTTGTCTGACATATGTACTTGCATTCATAAGTGGAGTTGAGAAACCAAGGCTTTGTTTTGCCATTGCTGATTCGTATGTATTTCTTGGAGACTGATTATGTTCCGGATATGGAATTATTGAAGCACCAGCACCTAGAATTGCAGATGGGAATACTTCCATGTGAGTGTGTTTCTTTATTTCAGTTTCATCAATTGCAATGTAAGAGTTTTCTTCTTCATTTGCATCAACTAATTCAATTATTCCCATATGTAACAAATCTGTCCATGAAAGGAATTTCTTGCTGACTTTGTCGATTAGTTCTTGTGTTAAGAGAATTTTATTATCTTTAATTACAATTAGAGGACGTAAAACTCTTCCAGCATTACAATTGACATAGAGTCGTTTAGTAGATCCTTCAAAGCTAGACTGGTACAAGAATATTCCAACGTGTGGATGAATCTTGAAATTTCTTCTAAGATCTCTTAGAGAATCAACAAGTTTCTGACCATCTTTAAAGTATCCAATTAATCTCCCATCTACAAAAACTCTAGTTCCTTCTTTTTTCAATTCATCTTTTGCATCAGAGACATATGTTACACCCAAGTCGTAGAGTTTCTCAATTATATCCTCAGATGGAACATTAACAGAAATTATTGCAGATAGAGCCAAGTTTTTGACCAATCCACAATTTGAACCCTCAGGAGTTTCACTTGGACAAATTCTACCAAAGTGTGTAGCATGGAGATCTCTTGCTTCAAAGTTAGGCTGACTTCTGCTCAAAGGCGATTGAATTCTTCTAAGATGACTAATAGTTGAAAGATAGTTAGTTCTATCAAGAAGTTGAGTTACACCAACTCTGCCTCTCCCCCAGTTTCCAGTTGCAATTGCATTATTCATTTTATCAGTAACAATTCCAGGTCTGACAGCAGCGGCTACTGCATTGATACCTCGCTTCTGACCTGATCTTTCTAATTGGTATTTCATGTCGCGGACTAAGTTTCTAAATGCAGTTCTGAAAAGATCTGCAAGCATTTGACCTGCAAACTTTATCACTTTATTTCCATAATGATCTTTGTCATCAGGAGAAATCCATCCTAGTTTCAATTCAATTAATTTGCACGTAGCTTCACCTAGAAATAGTGCCTTTTCTTTTCTATTATCAGGATGTTTACCAAGATGTGGAAGAAGACCCCAGTCAAGTAATGTTTCAGCTCTTTTAATCTGGAACTCTTCAAGCATACCAGGTGCAATTCTTTTACTAATGTAGACAATTGCATCCTTTGCAGTTGGTACATCACCTGATTTTTCAAATGAACCTTCAAGCTCGTCTTGGATGTCATCTACTAGAGATACAGAAGCTGCAATCTCTCTATCAGCTTCAAGACCTAATGCACGCATTAAAGTAACTACAGGAATATCAACTGGAGAACCAGGAATCTTTGCAACAATAAGGCCGTCATTTTTCATTATCAATTCTAGTTTTGCGCGATAACCAACTATGGAAGAATAAACTTTAGCTTTGAAAACAGTATTACCACCGACAATTTCTTTATCAACAATAATTTTATTGTAAGAAAGATCTTCTAGTCCTACAATAACTCTCTCAGAGCCATTTATGATAAAATAGCCGCCGGGATCATTTGGATCTTCACCATGTTCTACAAGTTTTTGCTCAGAAAGATTATGCAGTATACAAGCATTAGATCTTACCATCACAGGCATATCGCCGATGTGAATGTATCGTGATTCTAGAATTTTGCCATCTTCTACAACACTTGCTTCAAGCATTATAGGAGAAGCATATGTTACATTTCTTAATCGAGCTTCCATTGGTGCTATATGAGTAATAGAACCATCCAACTCCATCATTCGTGGTTGCTGAAGTTTTACTTTACCAAGTTGAATCTTGTATGGATATTCAGCACTTTCAATTTCAATATGTCCAACTTCATCAATAATACTTTGAAGTCCTCTTTCAAGAAATTCATCATATGAGTTGAGGTGTTGTCTTGCAGTTCCTTCTCTTTTTAAAATATCTTGAATTATAGGCCAACGTTTGTTTGAGATATTTACCATTATTCTTCCACCACGTACCTATAGTATATGCTCTCACCAGCAGTAGGACTTTTTCTTGTAATTTTTATCATATCCCCTGGTTTTACTCCCAAGCCTCTAATGGCAGGATCACTGACATAGATTAATGGCATCTCTGTTGGCTTTGTGTGATATTTTTCTAAAACTTTCATCGCTTCATCTTTATTCATTATCTCATGTTTTGGAACATAGATATGATCTGGAATGAGTATTTTCTCTTTTTTACTTATCATGTTTAAAATCTCCTTTCAACATTAGCTGTAAACGCATGACTAATCCACAAACTAAGATGCATCCACCGAGAGGTTAATATATATCTAATCTGGAGCGTGCCAAATTTAGTATCTTTTGTCAATAATTTTTTCCGCAACTTTAAATAGCAAAAAAAATCATTTCCAACCAGGATGAGTACTCGCTTTAAAGGATTTGCGTTACTTGCAATTCTGCTTTGCGCAATAGGAGTAATGCCCGTTTTTGCTTCTCCATACGCTCTACAGAATCCAACAGGTACAGTAAATGCTACAAATGCTAATGCTACGTCTGGAAATACAAATCCTCAGTCGATAGGTACTAGCCAATCCTCAGGTGCAATCACTGTAACAACTGACAAGGCATCATATAATGATGGAGACAAAATTACAATATCAGGAAGTACACAAGACTTCATTTCTGGTACACCAGTAACTGTCGAGATCGTTAATCCAATAGGAAATCTTGTCAAAGTTGATCAGGTGGATCTGGGATCAGATAGAACCTATTCAACAACCATAACTGCTACAGGTGCACTCTGGCAAGCTGCAGGTACATGGACAGTAAAAGTACAATTTGGCAGCCCAGACAGAGCAGCTTCTACAACTTTCCTATTCTCCGGTTCTGCCGGTGGACAAGGTCAAGCAGGAAATACTATGAAAGTGGATGGTACAGACCTTTCTGTACAATACAGCATAACCAATGGTAAAGTCCTTGGCATAAAGGCTGACGTCCAATCAAAGTCACTTATCTTCTCAATACAGACCACTGGAGATGGAGTATTAACAGTAACACTCCCAAGGGCACTTATTGATGCACAGATGAATGGCCAAGATGACAAATTCTATGTATTAAACGATGGTCAGGAAGCTGATTTCCAAGAAACAAGCAAAACAACAACCGATAGAACTCTATCAATTCCATTCACGGATGGAACTTCAGAAATAGAGATAATCGGTACACAAGTAATTCCAGAATTTGGACCAATCGCAGCTCTAGTACTTGCAATTGCAATAATATCAATAATTGCAGTTTCAGCAAAGACT
>JAGWGA010000046.1 GCA_028867675.1 Nitrososphaerota archaeon
GGAATGAAACCAGCTCCGAAACCAGAACCAACACCAGACCCATCTACTAGCGCTGGTGCAGAATCTGCGGGAGAAGTGGCACCTGCATATGCAAAGATTAGCTCAACAGGATATACTGGCAACAAGTATTTTGCAACAAGAAAAAGATTATCATATCATCCAGCAAACAAGCAGTTTACAGGTAGTTCAACTACAACAACTGCTCCGCCAGCTCCAGCAGCCGCCAAAACCAAAATCTACAATTCGTACAACACTTCCAGCAGGATTCAAGCCTTAGTTCTTAAAGGCGTCTAGCACTTCTTGTGCATGTCCTGCAGGTTTTACTTTTTCAAAAACCTTCAAGACTTTTCCTTTTTCATCAACCAAGAAAGTTGATCTATTCACTCCCATGTATTCACGGCCCATGAATTGCTTCTTTCCCCAAACACCAAATTTCTTTGCCACATCTTTTTCAGTATCTGCAAGTAAAATGAAAGGAACTTTCATTTTTTCACCAAATTTTTTGTGAGACTCTTCATCGTCTGGACTGATTCCTATGATCTCAATTCCTGCAGTTTTGAATTTCTTGTAATCATGTGCAAATTCTGCAGCTTCAGTTGTACATCCTGGAGTGAAGTCCTTTGGATAAAAATAAACAACATATTTCTTACCTTTGAGATCTGATTTTTTTACAATTTTTCCCTCTGCATCTTTTAATGCAAAATCTGGAACAGGATCTCCCGCTGATAACATCTAACAAATAGATCAAACTGATCCCTACTTATTTTTTGCTTGGTTGGTTCGAATCTTTTATATTGCATATTTAGAGGTCAGTTGATTATTGGCTAATCCACGTGCATGGCTCGCAGAAGCAATAGGGACATACTGCCTTGTATTCTTTGGGCCTTTAGCAATCGCTCTATCATTGGGAAGTTTTAGTAAAAGTTCTGTTTTAGATATTCAAGATCTTATTGTAATTGCTCTTGCACATGGTGCTGCTATTGGATTGATGGTCTATACATTTGGACATGTTTCTGGGGCTCACTTTAATCCTGCTGTGACAATATCGATGCTAGTAACTAAAAGAATTAGCATTAAAGAAGCAATTCCTTACATTGTATCTCAACTGATAGGTGCAATTGTTGCAGCAGCATCACTCAAGGCAATAATTCCTGATCTTGGAGCCAAAGTAAATTTTGGTACTCAACCAGGACCAAGTGATCTTCTCCACAATAGTGTTGTTTCAGGATTTGCGGTAGAAGCCATCTTGACATTCTTCTTGGTTACAGTAATTTTCATGACAGCAGTCCACAAAAAAGCACCAGCAGGAATGTATGGTCTTGCAATAGGTGGAATGATATTTTTAATACACTTGGTAGGAGTACCGTTGACTGGAGCAAGTGTTAATCCTGCAAGAACGTTTGGACCTGCACTCATTTCTGGATATTGGACTAATCATCTAATGTACTGGGTAGGACCAATAGTTGGTGCAGTCATTGCAGGACTTGTAATGAACTATGTCTTTGTCAAAAAGGCAGAAACCGAAACTGTATAAAATTTTTCCATCTATTTGAAATGTATTATAACAGGCAATTGTTGGCTTTTATTTGTGGACCCGTAGCATAGCTTGGATAGTGCGGACGCTTGCGGAGCGTCAGGTCGTGGGTTCGAATCCCCCCGGGCCCGCTACAATAATGTCCTTTTTAGAGTTCCGAACCTAAAAGAGGACAAATGATGAAGATAAGCAAAAGCGAGATACAAAAGGTAACAGACGAGCCAATAGGCCTATTCTACCAGGGGATAAGGGCTACTGCTACCAAGGAAAAGTACACTCGTACATTACAACGAATCTTGTGTGATTTCTTTGAAGATGTTTTGGAAGGAACATTTGAAGAAAGGGCGTCACAACTTGTACAAAAAGCAAAAGCCGACCCTGAATGGATTACCAGTTTGTTACTGACATTATCAAAAAGACTCAAGGAAAGAACTGATCTTCCAAGGACTGATGATGATTATCTGAGTCCAAACTCTTTTTCAAGATTCTTCAAGCCGATGAGAAAATTACTTGACATGAATGATGTTCCAGTTGCATGGAAAAGAATCTACTATACATTTCCGCAGCGTGACAATACATATTCTGATAGCAGGGGATACACAAGAGAAGAGATACAAAAGATGCTTGGATTTGTTAGAGGTCCTATGGACAAGGCCTTGATACTAGTTGCTGCAAGCTCTGGAATTCGGGGAGGAGGTTTTATGTTGTACTGGAATGACCTGACACCAGTCTACAAGGTAGACGACAAGATTGTCTTTGATATTACAGAATCAGAAGAATCTGGGGCGCAGATTGTTTGTGCAATGCTTACAGTATACCGCAAGACACAGGAAGAGTATCCAGCATTTATCACGCCAGAAGCATACCGTTCCATAATGGATTACAAATTGAAATGGATCAAAGAAGTTGGAAAAGAACCACTGCCAACTGATCCGTTGTTCAAGGAAGCAGGACCATTTGCCACGATGCTAAAAGTTGATGCAGTAAAAAGAAGGATTACGCGAGTTGCAGAAAATGCAGGAATTCGAAAACCACTTGTGAAAGGCAAGCGAAAGCATGAAGTTCCAATAATGAATGGGTTTAGGAGATTTTTTAATAAAATAAACAAGGAGACAATATCAAAAGACTCGCCACTTGCAGCACTAATCAAAAAAGAGTACATGATGGATCATGTTGGTCTTGTAAAACTTGACAGGAATTACTTCAAGACTCATATCTCAGAACTTGTAGAAGAGTACCTCAATGCGGTTCCATCTCTTACAATATCTGATGAGGAACGAGAAAAGGCACTGAACAAGAAACTGCGTATTGAGAACAAGGACCTATATCAAAAGAATGTAAGAATTGCAGAATTGGAAAAGAACCAAGAGATGATGACTAGATGGATGATGAGATTTAGGGAGATTCATCCAGAAATGTTTACGGAAGAGATTTTTATGAGAGGAGGTAAGAAATAACAAGGGAGTCTGAAACTGTAAGTCTGCTGAACAGTGAAAGAAATTATAATTCTTAATACTCTGCAAAATGGTTAATCTATATGTTAAAAATCCCAATTAGAGTTCTTTTGTTCTTATCATCGTATTTCCCATTATATGTAATTGTCATGATAAGAGAATATCAACACGTGGAAATTTTCTATTTCTTTATACCGTTAATGATTGTAGTTTCATTTGGACTTTGGTATACATTTTCATCACTTAATAGAATCTCTGGAAAATATATTGAAAAAGGAAAGGTGGAAGATACAGGAGATGTAAGTTTGCTATACTTTTTTACTTATGTTATACCATTTCTTACAGTTGATTTTTTCAAATGGCAAGAATTGGCAACGTATGGAATAATATTTTTCATAATTGGCATCATATACGTTAAATCACAATTGATTCACATGAATCCGACGTTATTTCTGCTACGATATAACATATTCAAGATAACTCGTGATGGCGATTCAATTATTGTTATTACCAAAAATGATAATAGTCATGTTCTTTCAAACCCCGTCATAGAAATAGGACAAGGAGTGTATTATGAGCGAAGCACATGATGGTCATATCCTGACTATCACAAAGATTCTTTATCATCTAGCAAAGCCAGGCCTTACTTGTCAAATCGTGTATACTATGAAAGAAAAAGGTGAAGAGGAAATTGAATCTAGTTTATCTTACATGCAACTAGATAGAAATACAATTCCAGAAATTGCGAATACTTGTATGTATTTTGTTAAAAATAAACAAGATTGGAAATTCGAAGAATATGGAAAAAATAAAGATGATGAGATAGCTCACAAATACCGTACAAAAGATCTTAAAGAAATTCCAAAAACACGCAAGATATTAGAGGAGCCTATACAATTTGAACAGGAAGTTTCTGAAAAACTAATCAAGAATGTAAAATTTATTCAATTCCGTTTTTTCACATCAGACGGAAAGAAAGCTATTTTCTTTAAAAAATTCACAGGATCAAAGTTTTTGTTGAAAGAGAAACTTCGATATCATGTAATAAGAGCTGGAATTCTATCATTCTCTGATCAAAATATGGTAGACTTGCCAAGAGAATTTGACTGTATATTGTATGGAGGTCAGATGCTCATATTCAATGAAGCAAATTTTGAAGAGCTTTTTGATTACCAGGAAATTCATGAGAAAGATCATAGGGAAGTATTCAAAACACTTGAAAAAGCAGATTATTCAATTATTGAACTAGAAAAATACAAAGAACAATGCTTCCATGATCCTCAAAAATTGAGAAAATTTGCTGCCATTAAAGAAAAAGAATTGTATAAAATGAATCTTAGTGAAATCAAACGCCTGGTAAAGGTTAGACCTGTTAATTCCTTACATATTGACTCCGCCGCCAAGGAATTAGAATTTGATACTGTTCATGCATTTCTAGATTTCTTTAATGACAATCATTTAACAAGTCCATTTACAAAAACAAATTATCTTTCACAGTCTAAATCAATAGAATCGACATAGGACTCATCTACTAACATGTGATAATTTAAGATCCACACTGCACTATTGAAACATAATCGATATATTTTTGAGGCATGGAAAATCATGAGTTCTATTGAAAAATGTCTTGATTGACAAGAATTGTGAATATCTAGAACAAGAGGAGTATCAAGAATTACTTGAAAAATATGACGCAAAATTTCTAGTCGGTAGAGACCTTAAACAAAGAAGTTACGATGAAAACATAGGTTCTTTTTGCAAAGACAAAAACTGTGATTTACTCACAGCTGATACTAAAGCCTACATCCATTTCTTCAAAAACAAAAATATCAGGCGTGTTACTCTTTCTGAATTTTATTATGAGAAAAAGTCAGATAGACATGTATATCTAGTTCAAATAACAGGTTAATCAAATTGTGTTTTAATCTTCATCTGAGCTATTAGTGGTTTTTCTGTTGAGAACTGTTGTTTTATTTTTGGATATTCATCATACGTCCGTCCGTTTATTTGACGTCCACCAGACTTAGGTCTAGTGCCACCCCATTGTTTAAAGAAAACTGCAACCTTTTGTTTTTCACATTGTTTGATAATTTCCATTATCCATTCCTCTTGAACTTGTCTATATCCAAAACCACTTTCACCACCTATTATGGCCCAATGAATTCCCGAAAGATCTATTTTACCTACTGGACCTATTAGAGGTTCAAAACTAACGAATCGTATTTCACATTTTACTTTTTTAAGTTCTTTTAACCTCCATATGTTATCCTGATTTTCAACCGTTGTTCCCATCCAAATATGACTTGGAATATTGCCAAAGTATTTAGCAAATAATTCAGAAAATTCAGCCATCTTATGTGGACGTTTAGTTAATACTTGATAAGTATGCCAATTTGCTCGTTGCATAACGTCAAAACATCTCATAATAAATTCAGTTCTACTTTCTTCATGAAATAAATCCGACATGCTATTGACAAAAATCTTCTTAGGTTTTTTCCACTCCACTGGGAGTTCCAAATCATCCTCATGCTCAGTAAATTTGAACTCATTTTCGTATTTTTGTACGCCCATTAACTTGAGTCGTTTAGATAATGTTGCAGCATAACAATTCTTACATCCTGAAGATATTTTTGTACATCCAGTAGTGGGATTCCATGTGGCCTCTGTCCATTCAATGGCAGAATTATTTGCCATATCTCACAGCCAATATACCGTCCCATAAATCTTAAGGTGTTCAATGCACTGTTTACCAACTATAGGTTAAATTTGTGCATAAGTATGTGATTAAAAAAAATTGATTTGAAACCACAAGATGGATGAAAACCACTTTTTAATGTCTGTATACCTGTTCAATTGGGATGGGTTTTGATGCTTTTAATTGGTCAAAAAACAAAATCAGCCTCTTAGTAGATAAAATATCATTAATCAAAAATGATAATTTAGTATTGGCACCAGGAGAGATTTGGTCATTAAAAAAATCTCTTGCATTAGATTATTACATTGAAGGTTCAGTCAATCTGTTTAAGAAATATTTCAATAATTGGTATTATGTAGATACTCACTGTGGTAGTGGTTTAATTGGATTTTCAGATGGAATACTTAAAGGTGAAAGATTTCCAGGATCTCCTTTAATTGCAGCCTTAAGAGCGTTGGATTCTGAATTTACAGAATACTTATTCTTTGATAATGATTCAAACGCAATAGATGCTTTACAGACTAGATTGAATAGTTTAAGGCCACAAATTGGAATACATAATTTCCAAATTCGAAAGAGTGAATTCGCAGATAGTATTTCTGCTATTGAACACAAGAAAAAATTTGGTGATGCATTTCTTGTTTTTATCGATCCGGTAGGTTTTATAGAAATTCGTTGGATGTTAATGGAAAGATTACTCAAAGTAGAAAAAGCTGACATTTTTTTCACATTCATGACTCATGCTTTAGCTAGACATAGGACCAATGCATCACCTGGTTCAAAATATGCAGAATCACTAGATGATTTCTATGGGGATTCATCATGGAATCAAAAATCAAATGGAGACGAACTATTGCAATTATACATAGACAAGATTAAGCATCATAGAAAATACGTATTGACAATACCTGTCTTTCAAACGGGTGAACGAAAATTATACGATATCATAATTGCTACCGATAGCAAAGGAGCTAATAACATAGTAGCAGATGCAACCGAAGTAATGAGGGTTACTGATACTGAAGTTATCAAGTCAGCGCTTGCAGTTGCCACAAACAAAATGGATAACATTACCAAATGGATGTAGTCAAATGTCTAAAACAAATGATGGCGTGGACCTGTTGAGACTCATTGCTTTATAGTATCATTTAACGAGTTTATTTATTGAAAACTAAGAAAACGGATTTTGGTATATTATGAAGAGTTGTGAAATATATTCCAAATTTGCGTATATTGTTGTGATGTCATTGACCAAAAGTTTTGATCCCAACTCATGTTTGGATTTGATATGGATGCTTCTTGGCAGAGAGAGTTTTCTACACTGGGTATGAAATTTGTTTCCTGTGTTGCAAACATTATGTTATTTGGGTCTGTACTATGACTATATCCAAATGAGTGTCCAAGTTCATGCCATAATATTTTTTCAACTGTCCAACTGCTAAATGGTTGCCATATGCCAACACAATTTTGAGTTCCTAATCCAACTTCAATTAATTTACCAAAGACTGTGTGACCCAACGTAGTTGTTCCATAATCCTTTATCCAAGAAATGTAAATATCTGCTTGACTACTATCATATACACGATGTACAGGAAGACCAACTATAGTATGTCCATCCAGTACACTAAGGTCATTGTTTATTCCTTGTTGAATACTTGGGTCTGCATAAGATGGTAAAGGTTCAACGTAGAAATTTATGTAGCCCTTGATTAATCCGCTTATTACTGCATTTGATTGTGCATAAGTAATGTAATTTTGTTTTTCTTGTTGTATCTGTGCTTGCTGTTGTTGCTGTTGAGATTGCTGTTGTTGATCTTGTAATTGTTGGGCTTGTTGCAGTGCTTGTTGTTGAGATTGTTCTTGCTGAATTTGTTCTTGTTGAGCTTGTTGTTGCAACTGTGCTTGTAGTTGGGCTTGCTGCTGTTGAGCCTGCTGTTGTTTGAAATTTGCAATATCTTGCTGTGCTTTTTGTAAATGTTGTTGCTGTAGAAGCAATTGCTGTTGCTGTTGAAGCTCTTGTTGTTTCTGGTCTAATTCAACTTGTTTTTGTTTTGCTTGTTGTTGTAGTTGTAGCTGAACTTGCTGTGCTTTCAATTCTTCTTGTTTCTTTTGGGATTCTAACTGCTGTGTATTTTTCTGTTCAGTATCTAGTTTACTTTGTAATTGTTTTTGTTGATCCTCAAGATACGAGTAACCAAAAACTCCGCCAATCCCAACAACTACACCAATACTGATAATCATAAAAATTATCTTATTTGGAGGCTGTATATTCAATCTAGATTTTGTTATTATTTTGTTGTTCATCTGATCTTTTTTTCCTATCGTTATTCCACGTGTTCACGATATAGACTACAAGATGTAGTGTTAGCATACATACACTATGCTTACAATTTTTGGTCTAGTCCATTGTAACCATACTGTTGAGTCACGTTCATCAGAAGAATTTTCTTGTATTTCTCAGGAAGATGTCTAAAAAGGGATTCTATGAGGTTATCAACTACGTCCATGAGAAAAAGAGTGTTCATTACAATGAGGTATTGAAATATGTGCTTGACAAGAAGATTGTTGACAGCAGGGCATCTGTAACCATAATACTCAATGGATTGACAAATCTTGGCCTACTAGAGAGAACTGTTACTGATACCAGACCAATCAGAACTAGTTATCATGTTAGTAAGACAGGTCATCAAATAATCAAGAATTTGAAAGAACTTGAGTCTGCCTTTTCCAAGTAGAACACAAACTCCACATTACAACGGTTGATGAACACAACAGATCATATCGATCAATAGAAAACCCTTGTAGTGCTGTCATTAAATCGGTAAATCTTTATCATGAACAAATTGTAAAACTTTAGGGAAATACATTGGGAAAACCATTTGCACGAGAATTAGAAAGATTATCCGAAGTTTATGATTGGGCAACTAAGATATCAATAGATGAACTTTCAAAATTTATAAAAAAATCTGAAAAAACTCCATTGTATGTAATAGGTTCTGGAGGATCATTTTCTGCAACTACCTTTGCATCTTTATTGCATCAAGAGATTGGTACAATTGCAAAATGTATCACACCTTTAGAATTCTTAGAATATGAAAAAATTGATAGCAACTGTTCAGTTTTAATAATTACTGCAGGAGGAAATAATTCGGATATTTTAGCATCATTTGATAAAGCAGTAAGTCTGAAACCTAAAAATCTTGGAATTCTATGTGCAAGTGAAAATAATAAATTAACTCGAAAGGCATCTAAAATACCAAATGTTTTCATTCATGCATTAAAACTTCCTACAGGCAAAGATGGTTTTCTTGCAACAAATTCACTTATTGCTACCTTAGTCTGGCTTTGTAGATCATATATTGAAAGTTATTCCTTACCTTATGAAATTCCACAGTTAAGTCAGCTTGTATTCCAAGGAAAATCCGAACAAAAATTCTATGAGGAATTAAATAAACAATTTGATAAATTTCATGATAAAGAAACAATTGTTTTACTTTATGACAAATGGAGTAAAACAAGCGCTATCGACTCTGAATCAAAACTAGTAGAAGCTGGTTTAGTTAATGTTCAATTATCAGATTATAGAAATTTTGCCCACGGTAGGCATAACTGGCTTGATAAAAATAAGGAAAAAACATGTCTACTGGCGCTAATAACTCCACAATCTCGAGAACTTGCTACTAAAACTCTAAAATTAATTCCAGCATACATTCCAACTTCATCAATTACGACAAACTATGATGGACCAATTGCTACAATTGCATTATTGATACAGATTTTTTATTTAGTAAAATTTTTTGGTGACGTAAGAAAAATAGATCCTGGTAGACCAGGTGTTCCAGATTTTGGTAGTAAGATTTACCATTTATCAATACCTAAGAGCAATTCAACTTTGAACAATTTTGAAAAACTTGTATTGAGAAGAAAATTTGAAAATGCTGATCTAACTAATAATACTACAAAAACTGGTATGAAAGCATTACATACATTCATTGATAAAATCAAAGAGACGAAATTCCAAGCTGTGATATTCGATTATGATGGAACATTATGTGATCCTGAAAATCGTTTTATTCACCCCTCAAATAA
>JAGWGA010000047.1 GCA_028867675.1 Nitrososphaerota archaeon
ATGGTAACTGGTTGAATGTCAGTTGCAGTAGCATTACCTAATGAAACTGTATTATCAGTAAGTGATGTTGCTTGAACTTTGACATCCTTTGGAACTGTCAACTTTGGAGGAATGGTATGAATTACATCAACTATTTGTGTTGCATTTGCCTTGTTACCTGCATTATCTGTAGCAATCCAGAGGATTGTTGTCTTTCCAAGTGGGAAAAATTGTGTTGCATTATTTGTAACTGATTTCATTATTCCATTATCTGTTACAGTTGTATTTCCTAGCGATACAACATTTTGATTAAGCGATGTTGCTTCAAATACAACATTAGCTGGTGGTGTAATCTTTGGTGGAGTGGTATCTACTATAGTTATAACTTGAGTTGCAGATGCAGTATTTCCAGATTCATCAGTTGCTGTCCAGGTTACAGTTGTCTTTCCTAACGGAAATACTGATGGTGCATTATTTGAAACAGATTTTATTATTCCGTTGGAGGTAGCTGTTGCATTTCCAATGTTTACAACATTTGAAGTTGGATTTGTAGATTCTTGAGTTATATCAGATGGTGCATGAATTACTGGAACAGTTGTATGCTTGACAGTTACAGTCTGTGTTGCGGTTGCAGCATTTCCAGAAGTATCTAATGCTTTCCAAGTTACAGTTGTCTTACCAATTGGAAAGTATGGTGGGGCATCACTAGTAACAGATTCTACACCAACTGCATCATTTACTGCTGGTAGTCCAAGGTCAACAGAATTGTGATCCGCACTTTGTGCCTCAATAGTAACAGCTTGGGGCGCTGTTAGTACTGGCGGAGTAGTATCAACTACAGTTATTTTCTGAACAGTTTTTGCCACATTACCGCCATTATCTATTGCACTCCAAGTAACCATGGTAATCCCCAATGGGAATTTTGATGGGGCATTGCTTGAGATTTGAGCTATTCCACTGTCATCTGTTGCAGTGGCCTGACCTATAGACACTGGTGTAAGAATTCCTGTGGCCTCTATTGTCATGTCTGCAGGAGCAGTAATGGATGGCGGGGTATGATCATTTGGAGCAGTGATTTTAATTGTATTTGGAGGAGTGTTTGGGTTTACTATAACTTGTTGTTGTGCTGGAATTGTAGATTGAGACTGTGTTTGGTTAGCAGATTGAATTGCTGTCTGATTTGCAGTTGTAGGTACTGCCATGGCATCAATTGATGCAGAGCCAAACTTTTGAACTCTGTTATTACTTGTATCAACAACAAATACATTTCCAGAAGAATCCAAAGCAACTGATCTAGGATTATCAAAGAAATCAGCACCTGTTCCTTGACTTCCCCAAGATGCAGTAATTGCTCCACTTCCATCTAATTCAACAATTCTATTGTTTCCATTGTCTGCTACAAAGAGATTATCAGATTTATCTACAGCCAAACCAAGTGGGGTTTGAAAACTAGAGCCAGTTCCACCACCAAAAGTTTGTAAAAATACACCATCTTGAGTAAATTTCTCTATTCTGTTATTTCCTGAATCAGAAACAAAAATACTTCCTTGGGAATCTGCTACTACTGCATGTGGCGAAAGGAATTTTCCATCATCCAATCCACTTTCTCCAATTGAGAGTAGGTATGTTCCATTACCATTAAATTTTTCAACTCTGCTGTTTCCAGTATCAACAACATAGACATTTCCACTTGAATCTACTGCAATACCTTGTGGCAGCAAAAATTGACCCGGGGCATCTCCTTTTTGTCCCCACTTTGTTATGAATTTTCCAGTTAGATCAAATTTTTGAACTGAATTTTGTACATCATCAACTACATAGATAAAATTTCCACTTATTGCTATTGACAAAGGAGAGTTGAACTGGCCGTTACCACTACCTTTTTGTCCAAATGTTGAAAGAAAATTTCCGTTGTTGTCGAATTTTTCGATTCGATTATTTCCAAGATCAGTTACATAGACATTGCCAGAAGAATCAATTGATATTCCTTGAGGGAATGCAAATTGACCAATGGTTGATAGTCCGTATGAACCCCATTGTGTAGAAAAAGTTGGAGCCGTAGCTGCCCAAGAATAGCCTACAAACATACTTGATAGTACAATAATCATAATCCCAATTAGAACAGGGTAAGTCTTCAACACCTAATGATGGTAAGATACTAAAAAGATCTCCTTAGTTAGGAATTGTTACAATTTTGGTCAATTCTGGTAAATTAGAAGGGTTTGTTGACTTCTCTCTTGAAGACATAACTTGCCAAGGCTACCATAACTACAACAAACCCGCAGATTACAGCCATTTCAATCACTACAGGCAGTATCTGGAAGGTGCCAGTCATCATCTGCCTAATCAGCAACACAGCATATGTAACAGGATTTAGTCTTGCAACAAATGCAAGCCAGGAGGGTAGGAGTTCCAATGGAAAAAGCGCAGGACTTAGCATAAACAAAGGCATTCCAAGAAAGTTGATGAGCCCCCAAAATGTCTCTTGTGACTTGGATGTTGCAGCAACTATAACAGATATTCCAGAGAACCCAAGTGAAAATACAGTTACAGTTAACAAGATTGGAAATATAACTAGCAAGTTTGAGATATGAACTCCTAATGCAAGTGCAATTCCTAAAATCAGACTTGATTGTAGTGTAGATATCAAAGATATTGCAAGCATCTTTCCTAATGCAATTGAAGAACGCGATACGGGAGAGACAAGAGCTTTATTCATAAAACCATATCGTCTGTCCCACAAAGTGTTGACTCCACCAAAAATACTTGTAAATATTGCAGTGAGCATTATCACACCTGGTGCCATGAATTCAATGTAAGAGCCACTAAACCCGACCGATTGAATTAATGGTCTTGTACTTGCAAATGTATTACCCATTACTATGATCCATATTGCAGGCTGAATCAGTCTTATCAGTATTCCACTACGTGATTTTTTGTATCGTTTCATCTCTCTCCAGAAAATTGTATATGTATCAGACAATAGCATCATGTTGCTCTAATTCTCCTCAATCTTTCTCGCATTTTTTTTCTATCAAACTTGCCTTCATCATCTCGAAGTTCACGACCTGTATGAGATAGAAATACATCATCAAGTGTGGGTTTGGTAAGAGATATAGTTTCAATTTTAATTTCTAAATTATTTGCCTGCTGAAAAATTTGTGGAGTTAATTGTTCTCCACCGGTTGTAAATACGGTAACAATAGATCCATTTGTTGATACATCCTTTACTGTAGGAGTTTTTCTAATCTCTGAAACTAATTTCTCTAGTTTTTCTTCTGAATCTATTTCAAAAATAACTATCTCATTTCCTAGAGAGCTTTTCAATTCTTTTGGAGAACCTGTTACCTTGATCTTTCCATTATCAATTATAGATATATTGTCACATAGCTTATCGGCTTCTTCCATATAATGAGTAGTAAGAAAAATAGACATTCCAAATTCATCATGGATTTTTTTGATATATTCCCAAATTTTGTACCTAGTCTGAATATCAAGGCCCAGAGTAGGCTCGTCCAAGAACAAGACTTTAGGCATGTTAAGCAGACCCCCTCCAATATCGAGTCTTTTTCTCATACCTCCGGAATACGTCACAGCGGCCTCGTTTTGTCTATCAGAGAGCTCTATAATCTCAAGGATTTCATCTATTCTCTTTGTCCTGATATTCTTTGGGATGTGATTGAGTCTTGCCTGTAACTCTAGGTTTTCGCGTCCTGTAAGATATTCATCCACAGTAGAATCTTGCTGCACATATCCAATGTTTTGTCTGACATTTTTTGCATGAGTTGTAACATCAAATCCTGCAACAAACGCCTTTCCAGAAGTTGGTTTTAACAAAGTTGTTAGAATCATTATAGTAGTACTCTTTCCTGCACCATTAGGTCCCAAGAAGCCAAAGATCTCCCCATTTTCTAGCTTGATTGAAATTTCATCAACTGCTTTTAGACCGCTAGAATATACTTTGGAAAGTTTGTCAGTTTCTACGGCGTACAACGTAGAACAGAAAATTAATCTATTATAAATTGCTACTATAATTAATAAAGAATTATGACGTCTAAAACAAAAAAAGAGTAAATTTTTAATAATAATAACTTGAAAATATTTCTCGTGCTAAGACTTGGTATTTTATTGATTTCAATTGTAGCAATCACATTAGTTGGAAGTGCCAGTGCATCAAGCGATATAACTTTGAGTGCACCTATAGCTGTAGATACTACCGGGAATCAGAAATCAGAGATTCATGTAGGAGATATTGTTGCATTTTCATCATTGATATCAAATCATTCTGATGGACAAAAACGATTTACATATCTAGTGTCAATTTTAAATCAAGATAATCAACTAATAACACGTGAAGGTCTTTCAGCAGACATTGGTCCAAATCAAGAATTTACGGTAGCTCAATCATGGATGCCAAAAGAAACTGGGACATATAATGTCCAAACAGTTGTGCTTGACGGGTATATGATATCAAGTCCATTGACAGATCAAATTGATACTCAGGTTACTGTAAAATAAAAAAGATAAAAAGAGTTTATGGATGTTTGTAGTTGTCTTTTGTTTGTCTGAGAATTACTTTTTCACCTACACCCCAGATTTCTGAAGTGCGAAATATTCTCGAGCCAATTAGACCGTCAGACACCTCTATCGATTCTAATTCGTTGGTATCGGCGGCCATGTGAAGTCGTTTGATTTTACCAATTTTACGCCCATCAATGTCAACTACTTGAGAGTCAACCCTTATTGGAGCGGACGATAGCAGAACTGATTCTTCAGTGAATCTGTCAATATAGTCTCGTGATAGAAAGTGATCTTTGTGCAATCCTTTGTGAACAGTGATGCCTACAACTTCTAGTGTATCAGAATTGATGTGAATGTGTTTTACTCTACCATACTCAATTCCTTCTCTATCAATGACTTTTTTTCCCTTGAAATCATCTGCTTTGATTTGCTTTGGATCGAATTCGATTCGTGTAGCCATGCACTCGACTTGTCAAGTCAGTTTATTGAAGACGGTATCAGAGTTTTCAATCCAATCGGTTAAATTCTTTAGAACTATAAATTTTCTGTGGAGATTCAAGAGGGAAACTTCAAGGCAGTTCTAGTCACTACGGGAAGAAAATCAGGCAAGGAACATTCAGTTGAGGCAAGAGCTGTATTTTACGATGGAAAGTTCTATTTCTCTAGAAGAAATTCAAATAGTGACTGGCTAAAGAATGCTCTTCACAATCCAAATGTCAAAATAATTTATCAAGGAAAACTCATTGAAGGAACAGCTTCGTTGGTTAATGACCAAGGGCTTTGTAAGAAAATATCACATATAAAATATAATGATAAGCGTTCTGAGGAAACAAGAATAGTACTACAAGTCATCCTATGTGAATAATTGTAGTCATGCCACGTCGTTCATGTTCCTGACCATCTTTTGTCTCAGTTACAACAACGGTAAATGAAACAACATCTCTTGGCTGACATTTTTGAGCATCCATTTTCAAGTGTAAATCTAAGATGTCAAAGTCGCCATTTCGAATATTTGATTCATCAACTATAACAGGACTTGTAGAATTTATCAAGAATCTCTTGTCTTTTTGATGCCACCCTAATTGTACTTTGTATCCATCTCGACCAGCTGCTTTTACATTTATGTCTATAATCCCAGGCTTGGCAAGGGTATAACCTGACATGTTATTTACAAAAACCCCTATTTGAAATGGATAACCTGCAGTATTTTCTGCCATTTTTTGAATTCCATCATTCATAACAACATCTACGCCTTTTATCGTAGTTGCAATCTTTGCTATCCATTCATTTGTTCTCTCTACAATTGCATGTATTTGCCCGCGTCTTTTCTTGTCCTCTTCTTCAGGAAGTTTGTAATAATCTACCCATGCAAGATAGTCATTACAGATATCTTTGATAAATTGTATACATGTTACCTTGTAATCTTCAACACTTGAAGCTCTTTCAGAACCCTCATCATATGGAACCCCATCATCTTTGTCCAATGGAAGCATGAACTGTATTCAAAAAGATCTTCTAATTAAGTGAAACCTAATGCATATATGAGAAAATTTTTTAATTACAATCATGAGTTTTTCTCAAATATCATCTACACTTCAAAAGGAGTTAAAATCAAGCAATCCTCAGATTAGGTTTCTGCTAAAAAAGAGTCCGGCTCTTGCATTTACTACAATAAATGATATCGCAACTAACATTGGAAGAAAATACAATATCAAACTCTCACTTAATTTTCCTGAAAAAGGAAAAATTGAGGATTACGAATCATACGGCACAGAAAATATTGGATTTGTATTCCAAAGAGATAGCAAAGCATTTCCCATATCCAGAGAATTAATAAAATCAAAGGCTTCTGAAATTTTTAGTGATGCTCAGATACAAGACGCCTACATGTATGAAGGAAAAGAAGGAGTCAGAGTGATTGACGAGGATTATAGATTAGATATTTTACCTGCATCATTACACATATGGGGCAAAATCAATGACAAGATTAGAAATTTTGGTGATTGGTTACTAGAGAATTGTTATGAAGTCAAACCCGGAGTAGATGATGCTTTTAATGAAACTAATTCATAAGTATATTGAAGATTTCCGTCAGGATCATAAATTTCAGCTTTAACAGGAAGTGGCAAGTTGTCAACTATCCAGATCTTGTTTATGTTAGCACCAATACGATATGATAAAAGATATGCTTTTGCTGAACCAAATCCAAATGTCGTCATTCCAGAATCAGTTACTTTGAGCTTTTCATGATTTGCGCCAATGTAAAGATCACCCCATTCTGCATCCTTTGCTAGGAATTTGTCTTCAGTTGCATAATCTCTCATTGAAAATATTGTTTGATCAAGAACGTCAATGTATGGTTTAGCGTCGTTAGATGTATTGACAAAATCATAAACCAGACCTATGTTTACTATTTGATTAATTGCACTTCCACCATTAGGTGGATTAATCTTAATTAACAATTGTTGAGTTCCAGTTTGATTTGGAAGAAATTTCAAATCAGTTGAGAACTTGGTATTGTTAAAAGAGATTTGATAAACCATCTCGGGATTAAATTCCGATCCTTTTCCAATGTGCCATTGACTTGCTTGAATCGGTGTTAAATAAATCGGTCTTGCATTAGAAAGAAATGGCCATGCAAGTCCTGCAACTGCTGCAAATATAATGATTGCAAAAATAGCTATTATTCTTATGTTTGGCATATGCTTCAATGAATTTTTTTATAGTTTAATATTTGATAGGCTTGGACTCATTCGGAAAAATAGAATTCCTAATCCAACAACAATTGCCATTACCATTAGAGAGCTTAGTGGAAATTCTGGGACGGTTGCATTACCTGCTGATGTGCTATTGTTTGGCGCAGTATATGGGGGACCGAGTGGAATTCCAGTTTGGTTACCTACGGATGTAACATTGGTAACAGGTGTAGGATTAGTCTGAACTACAGTAACAGGTGGAGCACCAAATGATTCCTGTGTTTTTATATCAATTTGTACTACTCCTGCTAAACTAGTATCTGGAAGAGAACCCTCACTACCAGTACCTAGAACTGCCACTACAACATGAGATAAAGGAGTTGTTCCTTTCAAGACAAATGTATTATCATCATCTCCAACAGGTGCAAACAAAGATGGTCTTCCCGTATCTTGAGCAAGAGAGGATAATTTTACTCCTTTATCATCAACTGTGAATATGTCATACTGAACATTGCTATATTTTTGAGAAGCATCAAAGTTCTTTTCAAAAGACAATCTCAATTCTATTGGACATCCATTATGAGGATTGGATGGGCTATATCGATATTCAATAATTGTTGAACCTGAATCTGTTGTAGCAGATTGATGTACAGAATCCTGCTCCATATTTGGTGAATCACATTGAGCATTTACTCCAGCAGTGGTAGTAGAAGATACTTGTAAGAAACTAGGTTCTGTTTGGCTATTACCTGTATTTAGTAATTCCAGAGTATAGTCAGGTGGCGGAGTTCCGGTTGTCACATCTACATAGACAATTGCTTTTACAGGAAATGCAAGAGAAGGATCAATCCAAATTTTATTATCTACATCACCTTTGTGCCATCCAATTACTTGAGTGTCAAATGTACCAGCACCTACTGTTATTTTTTCTGTACCTACAGGACCTACTGATTGTCCACCAACAGAGCCTGTTCTACCCCATGCAGGAACATTGAAAGCTTTTGGATCATCTTTTGTTGCAAAAGCATCCAACCATGAAACGGTACTTCTGTAAACAGCTGTATAATCCGAAATATTTGGATCAAAAGATGTTGGATCGGGGGTAATTTTTCCAATTGTCATAATTCCTTTTTGTATAATGGAACCATCAACTGCCAGAAATTCAACATTCCAACCGCTTCCATCACTTGTTTCATTTTTTACCCAGAAACTCATCTGGAGTGGAGCACAGTTGTGCCAGTCTGTAAAACAAGCATTATAACTGTAATAATCACCTTGTTTGAGTCCCTGTCCAGGATACCAAGTTCCAGAAGCAGCGTGTGCAGATTGTAATGTAAGTGGAGTAACTAGTAAGAATGCAAAAATTAAGGATACTGCATACTTTCGCATATATTGGCTATACAAAAAATGTTCTAGTTAAATCTTTCAAATAAGCAAATATAGTGGCACAATATTATCTCGACCATGTGCGAGTGCAATAAGGTTCACATGTATGAAGTTGAATTCAA
>JAGWGA010000048.1 GCA_028867675.1 Nitrososphaerota archaeon
ATTGTTCCAAGACCTGTGGAGCTAAAGAAAGTGCCTGGATGTATAACATCAAAGAATAATGATGCCCACATCTGATGTTGCCCTACTTCGGTGGTGACAATTGATTGAGTCGGAAGTACCTCTCTTAACTTTTTGAGAACTTTGGAAGCTGCTAAAGGATGTGGATGAACCTTGAGATTTTCTCTATAGTAGTCTTTGGTCTCTTTTACTCTCTTGGCCCAGGCGTTCTCACCATTTCGTTTGATTGCCTTTTGAATTAGCATCTTTACCATGATTCTAAGCGATGTTTTTACATCCCCCACTACTGCTACATTTGTAGTCTGGTTCTTTCCAATCTCTGCTGGGTCTACATCCATGTGTATGATTTTCAAGTTCTTTTCAAATTCCTCAAATGTTCCAACAGACCTGTCTGAAAATCTAGAACCACATGCTAATACACAGTCAGCTTCTGTCATCATCTTGTTTGCTTCAGCATGACCATGCATTCCTATTGGTCCAAGAGAAAGTGGATGGTTTTCTGGAAATGATCCTTTTCCTTTGAAAGTTGTCACAACTGGTATCATGAGTAATTCTGCAATTGACTGGAGTTCTGCAAATGCGCTTGAAATTATGACTCCACCACCTGCAAGAATAATTGGTCTTTCTGCTGATAGTAACATCTCTGTTGCTCTTTCAATTTCTCTTATGTCTGGGTCAACCCATGGATGATATCCTCTAATTTTAACTTCAGATGGAAAAGGTATCTCTGCTTCATTTTGTTGAACATCTTTTGGAATGTCTATTAAGACAGGACCTGGCCTTCCAGTTGCCGCAATGTAAAATGCCTTCTTTACTACTTCTGGAATTTCTCCTGGAGTCATTGGTTGAAATGCATATTTTACAATTGGGTTTGTAATTCCAATAATGTCACTTTCCTGAAATGCATCACGTCCAATCATCTTTGAAGGAACTTGACCTGTGATTGCTACCATTGGAGCAGAGTCAGCTTGTGCGGTTGCAATTCCGGTAACGATGTTTGTTGCACCAGGACCTGATGTTGCAAAACATACTCCAGGTCTTCTGCTTACTCTTCCATAACCATCAGCCATATGTGATGCTGATTGCTCATGTCTTACCAAAATGTGTCGGATGTTGCTTTTGTAAAGTTCGTCATAAATTGGCAAGTTTGCACCTCCCGGTAGTCCGAAGGCAATATCTACGCCTTCTTTTTCCAACGCGATCATCAAAGACCTAGCACCTGATATTTTTTCCATAATTTTCTATCTCCGAAAATTGCTGTATCTTACAGCACAACCTCGACTAGCAACAAAATACTTGAAATGCTTGCCGAGTCTACTTTTACCATACTTATCTGATGATTTTTGCCCTAAAATTGTTAATAAATTTATTGATAGCAAAAGTGCCTAAAATCCTCCAAATCCACTCTTGTGGGTGAAATATTGCCTAGCATATACCGCCTGAACTGCCTTGTCATAAGACTTAAACTGGATTTACCTCAAGCAATACCGATTTTGAGCGACAAAGAAGAGGTTTTGGATATTATAACGACATTTTTCAATGCTGGAAAAACAAAGAATGTTGCACCGTTAGGTGTCATACAACTTGACGACCCTCGATTTTCAGCCTATAGTGACGTACCACCATTTGATCTTAAGGACTTTGCAACTACATCCGCATTAGAACAATTGCGATTTGTAAGTATATCTGATTATGACTTTGAATTAAAAAATACTAGAGTAGACTTGTTTGAAAACTTTGCAGTGGCAACTTTTATGGTAAAACAATCAGGCATGGTTGTTGACAATTATAGCTTCCGCGGACAACACTTTACAATGGATAGTAGAGGTACCTTTGTTATGGTAAAATATCAAAAGTGGAAGATAGTACACATACATCTAACAAAAATTTCCGATTAAATTATTTTTTTGATTTACTTTTTTGAGTAGGTTTGCTTTTTTGTTGTAATTGATCTTTGTTTTGAGATGACTCGCTTTTAATTTTTAGGAATATTTCGTTGGCTTCTTTGACTGTTGCCTTTTGATGTACTATGGCTCTTACTGCTTTTATCATGGCTACTGGATGATCATTTTGCCAAATGTTTCGTCCCATGTCGACTCCTGCGGCACCGGCTTGTAGTGCATCATGTGTTAAATTGAATACGTCTAATTCTGTTGCAAGTTTTGGACCGCCTGCAATTATGACTGGTACTGGACATGCTGTTACTACTTTTTCAAAGTTTTCACAATAGTATGTCTTTACCAAATGTGCTCCAAATTCTGCAGCCATTCTGCATGCCAATCCCAAATATCTTGCATCACGCTTTTCAAGTTCTTTTCCAACTGCGGTTACGGCAAGTACTGGTATCCCATATTCTTCTCCCTCGTTTACTAAATTTCCTAAACTAACAAGTGATTCATGTTCGTGAGGAGCACCGATGAATATTGACATTGCAAGAGCTGAAACATTTAGTCTAATTGCTTCCTTTACTGAAGTTGTTATGGATTCATTTGAGAGATCTTTTCCAATTATGCTTGCCCCACCTGATACTCTAAGCACAACTGGAACTGGAAAATTAGCATCAACAGATGTTCTTAAAACACCTCTTGTAAGCATAAGTGAATCTGCAAAAGGTAGCAAAGGAGCTATTGTTTTTCTTGGCACTTCTAATCTCTCAGTAGGTCCAAGGAAATAACCGTGGTCAACAGCTAGCATTACACCACGTCTGTTTTGTGGCTTGATTATTTTTGCAAGTCTGTTTTTTAGTCCCCAATCCATGCTTGATTAAAAAAATTTGCCTCAGTTAAGCGTTTCTGAATTTGTAATTATTATTTTCATGGAATCTTTTCCTTGATGCGCATAATCCAAAGCTTTTGCAGAATCTGCAAGATCAAATTTGTGAGTAATTAATTTTTTCACATCTATGGTTCCTTGTTCAATTAGTCTGAATGCTTCATTGGTATCGTTTTCAGAAGCTGCATAACTTGGAGTAATTGTAATTTCTTTAGAGTATACTTTGCTCATATCTAGTGACATTTTTGCATCTTTTGAAGGGACTCCAAATAACATGATGGTTCCACCTTTTCTTACAAAATCAATTGCCTGGGCAATTGCATTTAGACTTCCTGTTGCAAGCATCGCTACATCTACTCCGCGATTTTGTGTCTTTGATAGAATCTTTTGATATGCATCAGGATCATCAGATCTTATTGTTTCTGTTATGCCAAATTTTTCTGCAAAATCAAGTCTAAAATCATTTAAATCAAAACAAAATATGTCCTGAATTCCGTATATTTTGCTTAACATTAGGTGCATTAATCCGGTAGGGCCAGATCCCAAAATTGCAACAGAATCACCCTTCTTGAATTTGATTTTATTCCATGCTCGTACACAGCATGCTAGAGGCTCAATCATTGAAGCCTCTTCAAAACTGACATGATCTGGTAATTTTATAACTCCGCCATGTGATACATTCCACTCTGGGACAATAAACTCCTCAGCAAGACCGCATGGTGAAAGATTTGTTTCTGAATATTTCAAACACATGGTCTCATTTCCATGTAAACAAAAGTGGCAAGAGTAACACGGGACATGATGATGAGTAAAGACTCTATCTCCTTTTTTTAAACTAGTGACACCATCGCCCACTGCAGATACTATTCCTGATGGTTCATGACCTAATCTCATGGATGGCTGGCTGTATTTTCCATAAATCTTCTCCAAGTCGGAGCCACATACCCCACATGCCTTCATTATTACCGATATCTCGCCTTTGCCGATTTGCGGTCTATCTATATTTTTTATCTGAACATCCGCAGGTCCTGAAACATATGCTGCTTTCATTGTACCAATGAGTTTGTAATGGCGTTTTATCTTTTCCGAAGTTGCTATGTTTTATATCTCAAGGTTTGGCAAGAGATTCAATATAAAGAAATTATTTTCCATATGATGTCAATTAAATAGGACATATTTCTGACAATTTATCATGGATTTGTGGCATGGTATAGAAACTGGTCCAAAAGTGCCATCTGTGATTAACGTTATCGTTGAAATTCCAAAAGGTTCTCAGAACAAATACGAATATGATAAAAAAAAAGGCATTATGAAACTTGACCGAGTATTGTTTTCTCCATTTTTCTATCCTGGTGAATACGGGATAATTCCACAAACGTTTGCTGAAGATGGCGATCCAATGGATGCACTAGTTCTTGTTACAAATCATACTTATCCAGGTGTATTAATTGAAGCCCGCCCCATTGGAATGCTCAGAATGAAAGATGGTGGTGAGATGGATAACAAAATTCTATGTGTGGCAAAAGATGACATTAGATACGAAAATCTAAAGGATATCTCTCATCTTGACAAACATTATCTCAATGAGATTGCTCACTTTTTTGAAGTATACAAACACCTTGAAGGAAAGAAAGTAGAGGTGTTAGGATGGAAAAATGCAGCAAGCGCAAAGAAGGAAGTACTTGCTGGAATCAAGTTATATCAAAAGAAGTTCAAAAAATAGATGCTAGATTTTTAGTTCTCTGCTGAAATAATTCCAACAAAAATGGTATTAACTAGTAATTGAAAATATTTTTCATATGAATGAAGGTGACCAAGCTCCTGATTTTGAACTTGTAGCAAATGATGGCAGTACGATAAAACTGGCCTCTTTTCAAGGGAAAAAGAACATAGTACTGTGTTTTTATCCTAAAAATCACCTCTTTGCATGCCCTTCAAAGAAAATCTTTCAAATGGCAGAAGCTACAATTGCTGCATATCACAAGATACAGGAGATGAATGCTGAACTCTTTGCAATATCTGTAGATACAGTTCAAGATCAAAAAAAATTCGTTGACGAATATCATGTTCCATATCTTCATCTAAGTGACACTCAAAAGACTGCTTGCAAGGCATATGCCGGACTAAATATTGCAGGACTTGCAAAAAGATCTACTTTTATCATTGGCAAAGATGGTAAGGTCCTCAAAATTTTCAGAGATGTTAGTCCTGAAAAACATGGACAAGAAATAATTTCATCATTACAGAACTTGAAATAATTCGTTTTTTGTCAATTCAATATATTTTTAAAGATGTGAGTTAAGACTTGATTTGTGCTAGATTTAGTAGCAAAAAAAATTTTCCTTACTAAAGGTAAGGGTGTACATCCAGATAGATTGACAAGTTTTGAGTATGCATTAAGAGATGCAGGAATTGCCGGTACAAATTTAGTTTTAATTTCAAGTATATTTCCACCAGGTTGTAAATTGATTCCAAAAGCAGAAGGTTTGAAATTGATACGACCTGGAAGTGTCACTTTTGCAATTTATTCAAGACAGGAGAGCAACGAGCCACACCGACTGATGGCTGCTTCTGTCGGAATAGCCGAGCCTAAAGACAAGACAAAGTATGGCTATCTTTCAGAATATGTCTCATTTGGAGAGACTGAAAAAGAGGCAGGTGACTATGCAGAAGATATAGCAGCACAAATGCTTGCATCATCACTTGGTATATCCTTTGATCCTAACAAGAGCTGGGATGTGAAGAGACAACAATGGAAAATATCTGGGCAGATATACAAGACTAGAAACATTACCCAAAGTGCAATAGGAAATGCAAAGGGTCACTGGACTACAGTGTTTACAGCAGCTGTTTTGATTCTGTAATATTATCTTCTTTTCATGAATAGATATACTGCAGCTCCACCAGCTGCTATTATTCCAATTAATGCATAAATTGAATAATCCTTGGATGATTTTGTAGGTGTAGGTGTTGTATTGATTTGCGTTGGTTGATTCTGTGTCAATTGGTCTTGTGATGCTGATGCGCTACCTAAAGTCAACAAAGTTTGGTCGCTTGTAATTGAGGAGGTTGTTCCAAATAGATAGATTGCATTAACAGTTGAACCTGCTTCTGGATCTATTATCCAACCTGGTTTGGTTAAATCTGTTGGAAACTTTTGACCGTTTTTGATTGTAGTTGGTGCCAAATCTCCAGTATGATTGGTTATTGCTATTGTGTCATTAGATATCGCAGTTACTTCTAAAATGGAATTCAATGGAAAGAATCCCACGCTAAAGTAATTTGATTTTTCTAATTTGTCAACTCCGAATATAGTTAATGGATTGATTGATGTTACTTTGTTTTTTATTGGAATGTGTTTTGCTACTTGTAGCTGATACAATGATGCACTCTGTCCCGGTGTAATTACAAATGTTACTGTTGAATTGGGGTCTTGTGCCATTTTTTGTGCAGTATTAAAAAATCCGCCGTCATCACGAATCTGTTTTGGTATCAAAATGGCTGACAATCCATCAAAAAGATACGATGAATCTGGTCTTGACATTGTGTATACTACGGATATTGTTCTGTTTCCTGATACAACTCCTGATGTACCAAGCGCGTTACTGAGCTCACCTTTTGGATTTACATATACGCTGTTGGTTGGTGAATCTGGAGATACATTTAGAGCAAATGTCTTACCGATATCGCCAATTAGCGTATCTCCCTCTTGCTTTGCAGTTGTTTGAATTGCTGTAATGTTATAACTCTGGATTAACCCTGGAGAATTTATAACAATAATAACACAACCCATGTCTTGAATTCCAAGAATACACTTGTCTGCATTTGTTATTACTACTGAAGTTACGTTTGCAGTATTCTTGATCTTATCGTTTAGTTCTGATGGAACTCGCATTTCTACTGGACTAGAAGATGCTAATGTGATAAATGCCGTAGTCTGATTTTGTATTTTTTCATCAACTAGGATGTGGGCAGTTTCACGGTAGGATGCAAGCTGAGGCTGTTGAGCATATGCTGAGACAAATGTAGTTCCTAATACTGTAAAAATTAATGCCATGATAACTAGAGTTTTCAATTAAAGCAATTTTTTGAAATGGAACTATTAAGTTTACCCTCTTAGTTTTTCTATCTTTATTGCAAATCTCTGAAATGGTTCTTCCTTGAAATGGTGTTTACAGACAAACATGGTCTGTTGTGGGTCTGGTCCACAGTCATAAGTAATCAAGTACGACGGTTCGTTATTGCAACATCGAGGGTATTTCACTCGACAGTTAATGGTTATCATAAAATAAAATAGTTCTCGATCTAAACTCTAGGTTTAAATTATAATGTGTGATTAATGTGCTTGACATCGGTTCAAACCGTAGGGGAACATTGCCTGGCAGTTGGGGGCGCTTGACTGCCAGGCGCTTTAATTAATCAATTTCTGAAGTCTGTTTGTCTGATTTTTGATATACTCAAAACCTTCTTGCCAGAATTTCTCTGAAGTGATATCAATTCCGTTCTCCTTGAGCAAGTCTTCTGGTTTCTTTGATCCACCTGCAGCTAAAATCTCAACATATGTTGAAGCAAAAGATTTTCCTTCTTTTCTATATCTTTGATACAATGATAGAGAAAGTAGATTTCCAAAAGAGTATGAATAGCAGTAAAAT
>JAGWGA010000049.1 GCA_028867675.1 Nitrososphaerota archaeon
TGTGGACGAGTTGATTTACCCGGTGGTAGTGCAAAAGAGCTTTATCATAGCTTAACTGACATTATTTGTAAACTTGATGACAATCTCATATTATATCCTGGACATAATTATGGGAATTCCCCACATTCAACTATGGGTAAAGAAAAAAAAACAAATTTTGTATTACAACCTAGAACTGAAGAAGAGTTTGTAGATTTTATGGGCAGTGATTAATTATTGCAAGATATCGAAGTATTTGGAAACAAACAAAAGGGTTTGGAATTCATAAAACAAACTGAACAGAAAAAATTTAGTTTCTCTCTAGTAATTTCTTATACTGCAACATCGGAAATACCTGGAATAACAATGGCTGGAGAGCATCCAGACTTGATAAAATTTACAGGACCTGCCGATGCTGAATTTATTCACTATGGTCATTGTAAAAGTATCTCTGTAATTCCAATGACTCCTGATGGTAAACCAACACCCGCACTGCTAACAAAAACTGCACTAGAGGCATCGAGTATTCCAAGTGTTGTTGTAAATGCAGGTAGTAAAGTATCACCAAAACTTCCTTTTATTGATATGAATCTGGATTATGGAAAAAATATTGGAATAGAGTCAGGACTAAGTATGGAGGAAGTTGGGAAGGCTGTAGAATATGGTAGAATAATTGGAAGATTTCTAGGAGCTTCTACTGATTGTGTTGTTGTTGGTGAAAGTATTCCAGGTGGTACTACAACTGCTCTTGGTGTACTTGAAGGATTTGAAATTAAAGGACTTGTTAGTAGTAGTATGCCAGAAAATCCTGTAGGACTTAAGATTAAAACCGTAAAAGAGGCACTAAAAAGACTTAACTCAAAAGATCCTTTTGAAATTGTATCTCAATTAGGTGATCCTATGATTCCAACAGTTGCAGGTATTCTTAGTACATCTTCTGAAATATCTAGAGTATTATTAGCTGGCGGCACACAAATGGCAGCTGTACTTGCCTTTGCAAAAAGCATAGGATTTGAAGGAAAAAATACTGCTCTTGCTACAACTTCTTATGTAACAGAAGACAAATCTGCAAATCTTGTCGAGACTATATCGCAAATTCTAGATATTCCTATATTGGTTGCTAAACTCAAACTTGCAGAATCAAAGATCTCTGGATTGAGAGCATACTCTGATGGTTTTGTCAAAGAAGGAGCTGGTGCAGGTGGTGCATCTATTGCGTGTATGCTAAAAACAGGTATTGATGCAAAGGGTCTTTTGGATTTAACTGAAAAAGAATACGCAAAAATTACTTGACTGTTACTGATTTTGCCAAGTTTCTTGGATAGTCTGGATCAAAGTCTTTGTCCACTGCCGCATAATATGCAAGAAGTTGTATTGGTACTATCTCTACAAGTGGATATAGGGACTCGGTCATGGTAGGAATATTGATCCAATAATCATATACATCACTTGGCTTGTCTGAAATTCCTATTATCTTGGCTCCTCTAGCTTTTATTTCTCTAGCTGATGTTAGTGTATCATTATAGGTTGAGTCATTTGGATTTATGATTAAAACATAGGAACTAGAGTCCATCAATGCTAGTGGACCGTGTTTCAACTCTCCGCCTGGTAGTCCTTCCGCATGAATATACGTAAGCTCTTTTAGCTTTAATGACCCCTCAGAAGCAATTGGATAGTGTATGCCTCTTCCTAATACGTAAATATCTGAAACATCTTTTAGTCTCCTCGCAACATCTTTGATTTTAGAATCGTTAGAGGTTATCTCCTTGATTGCTTCTGATACACTTTCAAGATCTAATCCTATACAGCCATCACATATTTTATCAACTATTTTGTACAATACTGCAAGTTGTGATGTGAAACTCTTAGTTGCAGCAACTCCAATCTCAGGCCCGCAGTTAAGCCCAATCGAAATAGATGATTGATGAACTAATGAAGATGTCATCATGTTGACAATTGATATGATTTTAGAATTTGCCTTTTTTGCAATACCTACAGCTTCTAATACATCTGCACTTTCTCCACTTTGAGATATTGCAATTAGAATTGATTTATCTTCAAATATGTCTGGAGAAAATTGTGCTTCACTAGAAATTAGCGGATCAATCTTTATCTTTGCGTATTTTGAAAAGAGAAATTTTGCAATTAACGCTGCATTGTAACTTGTTCCACTTCCAGTTATGTACAAGTTTCTTGCATGTTTTATTAAATCTGAAGCTAAATCAATCTCGATTTTTGTATTGTTACCTGCATTCAATATTGTCGATGGTTGCTCTGAAATTTCTTTCAGAGTGAAATGAGCATATTGTCCTTTGTAAGTGTCTGCAAATTCCTTTGATACTTTGGTTATTTGATGTTGTACCGGATTTGCATCAAAATCAAAGATCTTTAATCCTGATGTGTCAATGATAACAAATTCTTTGTTATCTGGATAAATTACTTCATCTGTATATTCTACAAATCCTAATACGTCACTTGAAATGAAATATCCTTCTTTTCCTACTCCGATAATGAGTGGTTCATGAAGTCTAGCTGCAGCTAATGTTCCATCTTGAAAAACTGCAACAAAAGCATAATTTCCTTTTAGATCAGCTACTGTATCTATTACAGATTTTTTAATTTCTTTGGTCTTGTCATAATTGTATTGAAGTAGATTTGCTATGACTTCACTATCTGTCTGACTTCTGAAAGTGTAACCTCTTTCTTGAAGTTCTTTTTTTAATTCCTCATGATTTTCAATTATTCCGTTATGGACGATGGCAACTTCACCTGTACTTGATGGATGGGGATGTGCATTTGTGTCAGTTACCATTCCATGTGTGGCCCATCTGGTATGACCTATTCCTATGGTCCCAGAAAGTTCATCTAGTTTTACTGTCTTATTTACTTCTAATACTTTGCCTACTCCTTTTCTAACATTGATTTGATGTTCTGAAAAAGTTGCTACACCTACACTGTCATAGCCACGATACTCCATTCTTTTTAGTCCCTTTACTATGATGGGTGCCGCAGGGCTGATACCTAGGTATCCTATAATTGAACACATATTGAGATCTTATACATTTTCTTGATAAATAATGTTGTGTGTATTTTACTCGGCTGGTTGTTCAGTTTTTTCTTCCTGAGACGGTTCTTCAGTTACCTCTTGAACAGATTGTTGCTTTGCCTTGTTAAGGTCTAATTCTGGTGATAAGTGAATTTGATCTTCTTCTTCAACTTTTACTGTATATGATGGAATGTTGACTACTCTATCTCCAATCATAACATGTCCATGAACAACTATTTGTCTTGCAAGATATGGGCTCTTGATTGATTCTTTTTTCTGAATGAATGTCTGTAATCGTCTTGATAAGAAGTCTGCTACTTTTAGATTGAGCACATCATCTAATGTTGAATTTTCTTTTACAAGTCCAACTCTTGCAAGTGATTTCATAAGAATTGGTTCTTTTGTAACTCTGACATCTTGGGTTAATGCTAAGAGTGATCTTGCTTGATTTCTTATTCTTGAAAGTTCTGTATGTGCTTTCCATAACTCTCTTTTGTTCTTTAGTCCAAAAGTACCTAATACATGTAATTCTTCATTTAGTAAATCGTAGTTGAGAGGACGTTTTGGTTTCCTCCACATTTTTCGAGAATTCTTTGGATGATCTCCCATCTAATTCACCTACTTCTTCTTTTCCGCAGCTGGTTTTGCTGCTGGAGCTGCTGCTGGTTTTGCTGCTGGAGCTGCACCAGCCTTTGGAGCTGCTGCCGCTGCTGGAGCTGCACCAGCCTTTGGAGCTGCTGCCGCTGCTGGAGCTGCACCTTCAGCTGGAGCACCAGCTGGTAATACTTTACCTCCTTTCTTGACTCCGACAGCACCACCTTTTCTACCAGTGGTACGTGTACTTTGTCCACGAACTTTTAATCCATATGTGTGACGAAATCCTCTCCAACTATTCATTCCCTTTTCTCGTTCAATATCATTTCTTATGTTAAAATCAACATCTGATGTAATAAGATGAAAATCACTTCCAGTGTCCATGTCTTTCCGTCTGTTTAGAAACCATGATGGTATGTTGACAGATGAAGGATTTCTCATTGCATTTTCTATTTGTTCTACTTGTGATTCTGTAAGAAAACCCACATTGCTATTTGGATTAATTTTTAATACTTGTAAAAGTGCTCTTGCAAAATTGAATCCTATGCCCTTTACTTGACCAACTCCTATGATGGCCTTTTTTGCACCTGGTACATCCTTACCTGCAATTCTTACGATGTGTCTGAACTCTTGTGAAGACAAGTATTAAAAAATCCCCTTCATCCCCGATAAAAACCATACTAAAATAATAATACTTTAAATCAGATTTGGAGAGTATTTACTGTGTTGGCTCAGGAAATTGAAAATCTTGTTAATAGAAGTTATGGTTCTGACCCCAAGTATACTGAAATCATGGCTGGTGTTCCTGAGGACTATAAGCAAATCAAGACATTAAGAGATCTTCTGGAAATTAATTATAAAATAGTTGGCGCAAAAGAACAACTTCGTAGAAATTTAATTTTAAAGATAAAATCAAAGAATACCAAATATCATGGAATAATTGGTTTTGATGATGATGTTATACCCTCTCTAGACCGAGCAATACTGTCATGTCATGATATGATTTTAGTTGGTCAAATAGGACAAGCAAAGACTAGGATTGCGCAAACTATTGCAGAAACTCTACTTTCTCCAATGCCAGTTATTAAAGGAAGTATAACAAATGACTGTCCAATGGATCTTCCGCCTGCTAATCTGATATCATTATTAGAAGATAAAGAAAATCCAATGACAATTCCAAAATTCTATGTGGATGGTGACAGTGTAGAAAAAATTCGTAATAATAAACTTGATACTCCGATTCATTGGGTTGATGGTAAACACAGATTCAAGTATGTGTTGGCGACTCCAGATATTTCTGTAAAAGATCTAGTCGGTCAAATAGATGCAATCAAAATAACGAAGAAAGGCACTGAAATGTATGAAATTGAATCCTATTCTCCAGGTCAGCTTATGCAAGCAAAACATGGATTGTTTTGTATTGATGAATTACCAGTTCTTGATACACGAAAACAAGTAGCGCTTCTATCTGTATTACAAGAAGGAAGATTCACTACTGGTGCATATCCTGTTATATTTGAACCAAAAACCGTATTTTTTGCAACTGCAAATCCTATTGATTATACTCACTCTGGAAAAATTATTGAACCTCTTTATGATAGACTAAAAAGTCACATTCAAACTCATTATCCAAAATCAATCAATGATGAAATGTTAATAATAATACAGGAAGCAAAAATTTCAAGATCATTTATTCCTATATTCATACTAAAAATTTTAACAAGGATTGTTCAATCAGCTCGTTCTAGTAATGAAATCAACCAAGACAAGGGAGTCAGTGTTAGGATGGGAGTCCATAGTCTGGAACTACTTGTAGGTGAAGCAGAAAGAACAAGATCTCTAACTCATGATATTTTGGCAATTCCAAGACCCTGTGATATGTTTTCTATTACTCAATCGGTAAAGTATGAACTTGCCGAACTTGATAATACTGCAGAAAATCGCACAAAGATTCTAAAAAGTCTAATCTCAAATGCTGTGAAAGAGACATCGTTAGAATATCTAAATGGTTTAGATTCAGATGTTCTTGACCAGATAAAAAAAGAATTCATAGGTAAATCTTTTCAAGTGTCACAAGCAATACTTGAAACAAATAGTGCACAAACATCTTATGATAATCAATTAAAAAATTTCAACTCACTCTTGAATTTGATTACTAGTGTTTCCAAAAAAGTTACAACTGAACAGGAGAACTTTGTAAAAGAAACTAAAAAACACGAAATCTCAAGTGATGCTTTACTCATTACAGAAAATACACAAAATGAACTTAAAGCAGGTGTTGTAGAATTGGTCCTTGATGGTCTTTGCTGGATTGAACCCAAAATTCTAGATAGAAAAGAAGGGGCATACGTTGCGAGCTGATACTGCAAACTTTGTTTATTTTCAAAGCGAGAATAATAAGTCTGAAAATACTTCATCTGAAATATCCGAGGAAGAACTCAAGCAGGCTCTTAAAAAACTTGCAACTCAAGTCTTAAAAGAAAAAACACCCTCCATGAAAGATTTGGAAAGTGTATTAGAAAATACGACTCAAAAAGAATCAGAAAATAATCCTGAAAACAAAGGTGAGCAAGAAACAAAGATTCATGGAAGCAGTGAACCTATCACAAAATACTTGCAAAAACTTGGTTACTTAAAAGACGACAAAAAATGGTTGACAAAAAAAGCATTTTTTGAAATTGGACAAAAAATGCTCGAGGATGTGATTAAAGCAATTAATGAAGGAGGTTCTGGGTTTCATGAAACTAAGAATATTGGTTCTGGAGATACAATACTTGATACATCCAGAAAACTCGAAGTAGGAGATGATGTAAAACATTTGAATGTTCCAAAGACATTACTAAATGTAATTCAGAGAAAAAAAAGTAAAATTGAATCTATTCAATTTCCACTTGAAATAGAATTTAATGATTTTGAAAAATTTGAGACAAAGGAAGAGGTAAAAGTTGCAGTAGTTTACTGTATAGATCTAAGCTCTACCATGAAATACTCTCTAAATTCTGGAGAAGGAACTAGAATAGAGGCTGCAAAAAAGGCATTATGGGCATTGTATGTGCTAAATAAAAAATTCTTTCCAAATGACTCTGTTTACATTGTTGGTTTTGGTTCACTTGCATCGCAGATTAATCCTCACGACATACCGTATTTGAAAACTTATGATGCAAATGATAATTTTCTTCATTATACCAATTATCAAGCAGCATTAAGACTTTCATTAAAAATTCT
>JAGWGA010000004.1 GCA_028867675.1 Nitrososphaerota archaeon
ACTCATGGTCTTTGTAAACTCTAACAGTGTAGGATTAGCGGCATAGATGGCTCCCTTGATTTGATTAAATTCCTGAGTAGCTGCTTTTGATGTTGTTGTAACCTCACGCATTTCACTACGGTATTCTCTTGTGGAGATTGTACCACTGTTTAGCTCTTGGTGTAGTTCCTTGATTCTGGATATAGTATCGTCTAACCCATCAGCTTTGAATCTAAATCCTATTGGTACTTCGCCAGACATTTAATTCACAAACTCCATTCGTTTTTTTTCAAGTTCATCCATTGTCTTGAGATGTTTTGTTATCATCAAATGCGATTCTGGACTTAATTTGAGACCTGAAACTCCAAAAATAGAATCAAATAATTTCCATCCATCAGATTCTCTTGGATTCATTATTATCTCCCCTCGAAAATTGGATATTCTGGTTTTAGAAGAGTCTCAGATTCACCAGATGCCATCTTAAGATCACGCCGTGTGATTTTAATTGTAGAACCACTAGATTTTGTTCTAACGATAAGAACGTCTTTGTCTGGGTCGTGTTGTTTTTCTTTAAGATTGTTACTAATTCTCACAATTTTTCCAAAATCATAGAAGTAAATCCATTCACCAAGTTTTATGTCATTTTTTTCGCGTAGATAAAATTCTACAATTTGTGGTAAATCTCCTGTTAGTTTTTCACAAAGCATTAAGAGAGGACCAAACCTTCCAATCTCATAATTTTGAGCTTCCAACCACATTCTTAATTCATCTTCTGAATATTCCGGAATCATGTTTTAGCGGCCTCCGTGGATTTGATAATTTGGTCCATCTCATACGGAGTATAACCAGTGATGGTGTTTGGAAGTTTTTCAAATTTTGCGTTTGTGAATCTGATAGAACGTTTCTGTAAAGATTCTGCCTCACATTCTCTACATTTCCATTGACGTGTATCTCTTATCCATTGGCCAAAATTATGCTTACTGCATTTTATGAAATGATATCCTAGTCCTGGAGGCTTTTGACAGAGACATTTGAATTTCTCATGATTTTCACGGTTTAATTCTAGATTCTCAGGCACGGTCCAACTTAGGCCGCATAGTGTACAGGTGATTCTATCTTCACTCATTGTCTAGACCTCTTGATTATGCGAAAATGCCAGTTTGGGGCGGTTTTGTTGAGTGTTTCTTTGATTGAAACTGCCTCCTCATGAGTAAGTGGCTTGAAGAACAAATCTCTCCATTTTTGATTTGTATCATGGAATTGTATTTGATGGTCTTTCAATTTTCTCTATCCTCCCGCTTATCATATTGTTTTCCAAACACTCGACTGAGATCCTTTGAATCTGCAAGCTTCTGTAATTCGTTCTGGTCTATGATGATATCTGGTTCTGTTCTAGATAGGGTATCGACTCCACTACCTGGCTTTCTTACTATGATAGTCATTCTGTTTTCTCCCTTTCTTCCAGCATTTTTTTCACTGCATCTCTAATTTCTGCAGACGTGTGTTTTCTTTTGTTAAGACCCATTACCTGTACTTCCTCCAAATTGTCATGTAATCAAATTCTACAGTCCTTCGTTGGTCTGATGGGGTGTCTCTTAATGCATTGGCGAAGAGAGATCCTCGATGCAGATTCTTGATAACATTGGTTAAGCCATCATCATTTAGAGTCCTGATATACGGTATGATTTTGGTTTCAAAATCATCGGTAATCTGTGGCACTGGAATGAAATTCTGATCAAAATAGTTCTCTAATCCGTTTTTCTGGCCATCATGTTCCCTAACTGTTTTCTCTATGAATTTCCAGAGTAGCTTATTGATTCCACCATGTCCATGCATCTCCTTCGCTATAGTACCAAACTTTCTGTAGATATCCTGATCATAGACAGTAAAAGAAGTCATTGTGTTACCTCTTTAGTTAGTGTAGTGTAGTTAGTTAGTAAGTAGTAGTTAGTAGTAGTAGAATTAATTAAATAATTAATTAATTGGATTGAATTCATTTTGATAACTCCTTAGTGCTTTCGATCAATTTCTTTACGATGTCATTAAAACTCGAGTCTTTGTTTCCTAAACTGGCCAGTTCATCACGTGTGGTTTTTTCTAGCTTGATTGTAGTGATGTTCTTACTCATGTATCTACAGTATACTCTTTATACTCTAGAGAACTATTATTCGATGTGTACCAAACAAGAATAATCTGCCCCCGCTGTAAGAAGGAAGGGTATCTAATCAGAGAAAAACCAAGGAAAAAACATGAGACCCCTACATTGAGAGGATGGAAAAATAGTGGACTTTCATGGTTTGAGTATTGTAAAAGTATAAACAAATTTTCTGGATATCAATTATTTGAAAATAGGCCTCATCAACCATATCCTGATACACGAAAGCCAGGCAGATACTACAAATTTCTTCATAAAATCAAAAATGCCAAAGGAAAATGGACGAATAAAACATGCTACATAGGAAATATTGAATTACATTTGGAAAAATACAAGAATGAAAACACCGACAATAAAGGAAATATTTTTACAGATGCCAAGAAAGAAATTACAAAAATTGAGTCCTTAATCAAAGAAGATCCTATCAAGTTAACTCAAAATGACATCAACCAACTATACAAATGGAAATCTAGACCAAAAATCAAAATATAGAATTAACTGTCTTACGAATTCCGACTCCAATACTAGTTCCAACACCTCCAATTACAAGTGAAGGTATGAATCCAAATGCAAAAGTTACAAAATTAGTCAGATTTGTGATGGCGGTGGAAAATGAAGTTGGATCCATTATAGCTTGGCCAACCAAAAACACAGCTGCACCAGCAATAACAATCAGAATTATGAGACCTAGAATATTATCAATCACAGGTCCAAAGAAAAATCCTATAATGGCGTTTGCAAGCATTTCTATCAGATAACCATTTGTATCCATTGTCAATTACCTAGATTATCCAATTGTAGCTCCCTGTGATTCATAGATTGACAACGAGCTAAACACTACAGAGTGAATCATTCCTTGAGGTTCAAATGATTTCAATCTCCTAGCAAGAGAATCTCTTGCATCTGCAACTCCAGAAATACGCCATTTGTCTTGTCTCAATATTGTTCTTGGTTCTGAATCATATTGAACAAAAAACGCAATTCTTTGCAATAGATAAAGTGCGGCCAATGCCTCAACTGTGTTTCCAATGTTTCCTTGTAGAAATCCGTCAGGCAAATTATGTTTAGTATCATTGTAATTTTTCCACCAATTAGGAGTAAAACCTGATTCAATTTTGAATGGCTCTATAGATTGGTAATTCTGCACAAGGTAAGCTACCTGTTTTTCTAGCATTTTATCAGAATTTAATGCCTTGTAGTAACTTGGGAAATTATCTTTTTCATAAGAAGCGCCCAATTTATCGCAAATCATTCTGGAAATATTTTCAATTTGGCCACATGCGCTTTGTAGAATGTTGTAGAGTCTTGGGGAGTAGGTTTCAGGTTTGTTCTTTAGCGGTATGATATAGCTTAGATCATCAAATTGTCTTTCGAGATCCTTGTATGCATTAGTCATTTTTTCAAACTGTTGGTCGTAAGGCATCTTTATGATAAAATGGTTGAATGGCTTAACTTTTTCCCTTTTTTAATTTTGATACCATCATTTTAGATCTGAGAGAAAATTTGGTGCGTATGCATTTAACAAAGCCGATACCAATTGAGATGCTGTTCCAAGAATGACAAAAATTATTCCCCATTTTATTACAAGTCTGTTTGTAGCGGTGATTTCTCTTTCAGTATCACCTATTCTCCGGCCTACATGTTCAATCCAATTTTGAAATTGAGTTAAGAGTAGTATGAATCCTATAAGTTGTAAAATAATGCCACCGATGTTTAATGCTCCAGAGTATCCTAAAGGCTCGTACACCATATAGTACAATCATATCAGACGTAGGTTTATTCTTTCTGTAAATCTCTAGTTAGCTTCATTTCAATCAAATCCATTAAATCAAAATTATTCTAACTATCTTCATGCCAACCTGTAAGGAATGCAATACTGTCTTTTACTCTAACGAGGGCCTGGAGGTACACTTGATACATGCTCACAAAAAGGGCATGATGGACAATTTTTCAAAAAAATCCTAATGTATTGTCTTTCAAAATTCAAATTAAAACATGAAAGTAATTTCACTGCAAGAATAAGGACAAAAATGTCATTTAACGTATATCGATACGAATTTCAGTACCATAATTTTCACTTCCACATGTTTTACATTTGTATGTGGTTAGATCTTTGTTAGGCATCCATTCCGAATGTCGTTTATCAATTAATTCTTGTTTTCTTTTGCACATACAATACATGCAATGAATACCACCTTCTTCGTCTTTGGCATTTAGAAATCGGTAAATATGCTCATCTGAATCTCTTGATGTGTTATTAATTTCCCCACAACTGCATTTGAAAGTTTGATCCATTGTTTCGGCCATACGATGACTTGGTTCTTCATTCAACAAAGACTGGACAGTATGCTTTTGACAATTATTACAATACTGTAATTCCCTTTCATTGGTTCTTTTACATGTCATACATTGTAGTTTTTGAAAAAGAGAGTTGCGACTCTTTATAGCTAAATCTTTCATTTCTTCCAACAATGTCTGTGAGGTGTATCTTCTACAGGTATTACAATAGATCAGATCCTCTTCCATTGTACTTTCTACATATTTTAGCTGTTCTTAATTATTAATATTGCTCATCTTAGTTTACCTTTTCTTTTCTAATTCATCTAATTTTCTTTCCAGTTCTTCTATTCTTCTATTTTGTTTTCTGATTCTGTGTGAAAATTGGTGTCTAATATCTTCTGACTCTTCCAATGCTTTGTCTTTCTCAGTTTTCAGATTTTTGATTACAATCTTGTTTCTTTCCTCGTTACTGATTGTCAAATGTGGTACAACATTGAGATATTCTTCTACTAGTTCCAGGACATGTGTTTGGAAGTAATTCCTGTCTAATTTTACCAATCCCGTATGGCCCATCATGTACTCTTTTTTGATAAGAGAACCTAATGCAGAGTCTTCTGATACTGTTTCTTTACTTGTTTTATTGTGGAATCGTCTAAAACCATTCATAGTTGGAACTTCATGCCTTCTCTTGCCTTTTTGAAGTGGAATTCTATATCCAGATTCTACTAAAAGTCTAGTTACTCTTTGTTTGATTGCAGTAGGCTTGAGCATGATTGGTATTTTACTTGGCCTCTTTGATTCGCCATCTCGTCCTTTTTCTTCTTTGATAAATATTGGATCTACAGGTCTTATTGGTCTGCCTATCTCAATTTCCCACGTAGTCTTCCAATTCATCAAGGCCCGATAACACTCGGGTGTGATAAATGCAGGATAATACTCTGGTGTACCATCATAAATTTGTAAAATTCCACAGACTACTTTGGCCTTTGGTACTTGTGATTCTGTTATTTCTAACAATAATTTATCATCAACTTTGTAAACTGGCAATACATTTTCCCATTTCAGATTCATTCCACCTTCACGGATTCCAGAGCTTGATGCAACTAGAATTATTGCTTTGTCTATTGGACCTTTTGCAAATTCAAGGAATTTTTGTATTTCATCTCTAGTATATCCTCTACCACTGTTTTGATTATTAAGCTCTGGATATGTTGCATAGACTCGTTTCCATACAACTGGTACGCCATTCATGTCAAATAATTTCTTTAATGGTTTGAAGAAATTACCAAAAGAACTTGGGTTTAGATATTCCTTGTCAGTCTTTGGCAGATTGGTTCTCTCCTTTAGTTTCTTAGAATATGTTAATAGTAGATTCATGGCCCACTCGGGATTTATCTTGGAGTTTTTTACAAGCTCTGAAGCTCGCTCTTCAAAGGTTCCTGTCAAGACTTTTTCAAAGACAACACAGAGAGTGTGATTTAAGATTCTAGTATATCGATCCTTTGTAGCTGGCGATTTTAGTCCTTCATAGAATAATTCCAGTGGATTCTTTTCCACCGATTCTATGTCACTTAATTCAATCTTCATGAAATTCTAGAATCCATGCGTAGTGGATCGTAATAAAGAACGTGTAAAGAGTGGATCGGGCCGGATTTGAACCAGCGACCCCCGCAGTGTGAGTGCGATATCCTAACCAGGCTAGACTACCGATCCTCAAGAGTTTTCAAAGTTAGCATTATTTAGTTCTTGAAGTATTGGATTTGAGATTATACGGATGCTTTTACCACATGATGGACAAAACTTTGCTATTTTAGATACATCTTTTCCACAGGAAGTACATCTTTTTTCATTTTGAGATATTTTTTGTACCAATTCATCTCTACCGGGTAGACTTTTTGCACTGATAAATGAAGCAAGAGAGTTTTGTGGTCCAGACATTTGTTGACCCATTACATTTCCAGACGTTATTGCAGATATTGAAGATTGTACTGAATTGGGATTATTCATTCGGTTTAGTGCCTTTTTTATCTCAAACATCGCCTTTAGACCAAGAAATTCTAATGCAGAATATTTTAGCACTGCATCGGTCATTCCGTGATAGTATTCTCTTTCTGATATCTTGCCTTGTTTGTAGAGTTCTTGCATTTGTGTAAATGTCTCAATATAGGAATCATATCCTCTGAAAATGTATTGAAGTTTATCAAACATTAATGCAAGGGTATCTACGTCATCGCCTCCAAAAGCCATTATACCATAAATGATTCAAGACCACTACTTAATTTTTGATTTAGTGAGAATGTTGCTTAAAACAAGTCCCACAGAATTCTTGCATACATTTAGGGCATGAGATTAATTCTCCAGGCCTATATCCTACAAAGCACTTAGAGCAGGCAAATGGATTCATGTCATAGTATCACATACAATATTACTTAATCTTTGGTATCTTTTTTGGTTCGTTCAAACTCTAACTTGTCCCATGGAAATACAACGTATTCTTTACCACGGGTTTTCTTGGCATATACTAACTGCTTGGGATATTTTACCCCCTTTCTTGCAATCAATGTTGCATATGTGAAATTTTTAGAATCTTTCACCAGTGGAAAGATTCTCTTGAAAGTATCACCTGAATCATAAATGTCATCTACAAATAATGTTCTTTTTGGAATCTTTTTTTTATCAATTCGAATTTTTTTTATATTAAAATGATCAGCAACAAGTCTTGCAGGTACTAATCCTCCTCTTGATACGGTAGCAATCCTGTCAAACTCAAATCCTGATTTTTTGATTTTATCTGAAAGAATCTTTACGCATGATTCAATCTCTTTCCACGAAATATGGGATTTTCCTTTCCAGTTCTGCTTTGCCAACTTTGAATCCTTCTTTTTGTTCTCTTTTAATCATTGTGAAAAATGTAATCAAATCATATCTGATTAGACAAAAGTTCCAGTCAACTCTTATATTCAGAATGGATTAATTTTTATCATTATTATGGTTACATCTAGGATCAAACTAGCTCATTTTACAAACTCGCTTAGAAAATTCATTGCATACTGTGGTCCTGCACTCATTGTAAGTATAGCATACATTGATCCTGGAAATTATGGAACGGATCTTCAAGGTGGAGCAGGATTTGGCTATTCATTGCTATGGGTAGTATGGTTATCGAGTGGCATGGCAATGTTGGTACAATATCTTTCAGGAAAGCTAGGGATAGCTACGCAGAGAGGCATGGCTGAAATCTTGAAAGAAAAACTAGGCAGGAAATTGTTTGTCATACCTTATTGGCTTAGTGCCGAAGTTGCAGCAGCTGCCACAGACCTTGCAGAATATCTTGGAACAGTCATTGCATTGAATCTGTTGTTTGGTGTACCAATGCTATATGCGGCAATCTTCGGAGCTGCAGATGTTGTCATAATAATGGCTCTCACCTCCAGGAGATTTCGAGTATTGGAACAATTGTTTTTACTTTTTGTTTCAATCATTAGCTTTGGATATCTTTACGAGTTGTTTGTAGCGCCGCCAACAATTCATGGAATACTTTCAGGTACATTTTCACCACACTTTGTAAACTCTAATGCATTATTTGTTTCAGTGGGGATCATAGGAGCAACTGTTATGCCACATGTAGTATTTTTACACTCTTTTCTTACCAAAGAAAAAGCAAATGGCAAACCACTTGAGGAAAGAAAAAAGATGCGAAAGTTACATCTTGCAGAGACAGTATTTTTGCTTACAATAGCTGCATTGGTTAATGCTGCAATCTTACTAATGGCGGCTGTTGCATTCAATCCTGCCAATTCACAGATTCAAACGATATCTGATGCATACAGGACACTTGTTCCATTATTTGGTGTCGCTGCGGGAACCGTATTCTTGGTTACTTTATTGTCATCAGGCATAGCGTCATCGGCAGCTGGAACATTGGCAGGTCAGATAATTATGGAGGGGTTTCTGGGAAAAAAAATCAATGTATTATTACGCAGAATAATTACAAGATTCGTAAATGTAATACCAACAACAATTGCCATACTGCTTGGTTTTGATCCATTACACATACTTGTGTATAGTCAATTCATCCTTAGTCTGCTGATACCTATTGCAGTAATACCAGTTGTCATACTAACCATGAACAAAAAGTTGATGGGAGAATTTGTAAACAGAAAAATTACAACTATAATTGCATGTGTTTGTGTTGGAATAATTTTGGCATTCAACATCATGTCATTGACCAATCCCACATCATAAACATGATATGAGATTTTTAGGTAACTACCTTAAACTGAATATTTTTCTTCTTCAAAAATGTAATCAACTGTTGGGCATGTGCCTGGTCTTGCGTCTCAAGACTCAGTGTTACACCCGCAGTTCCTGCAGGTATGCTAGAAGAGAGCCTGTCATGTATTACATCCACAATGTTTACACTAAGTGAGGATATCTGGTCTATTACCTCCTTTAATGCCCCTGGCTTGTCAGTCAACAAAATAAAGAGTTTGACCATTCTTCCCATCTCAGTCAAGCCTTTTGCTACGATTTGACCTAAAAGATACATGTCTACGTTTCCTCCTGATAAAATTGGAACCACCTTTTTGCCCTTGGAGGGTTTCTGGTCAAGCAAGTATGCAAGACCTACTGCACCAGCTGGTTCAACTACCATCTTGGAGCGCTCCATCAATAGAAACATTGCCTTGACAATTGCAGAATCATCTACAAGGACAATGTCATCAATTAATTCATTTATTATTTTAAACGTAGACTGGCCTGGAGTTTTTACAGATATTCCATCAGCTATAGTACGATGTCCTGAAACTGATTGTAATTTTCCCATATCAAAAGATTTTTTCATTGCAGGAAAACCAGATGATTGTACACCAATTACTTTGACTTTTGGTTTTTTTGTCTTTACTGCTTTTAGAACTCCTGCAGCAAGTCCACCGCCACCAATTGGAACATAAATTTCGTCAACATCAGGCAGGTCTTCTACAATTTCTAGACCAATTACTCCCTGTGCTGCAATTACTACGTCATCGTCAAATGCATGAACCATTGTTGCACCAGTTTTTTGTGCAAGCTCGGTAGCTTTTGCAGATGATTCATCATAGATTGCACCTTCCAAGATCACCTTTGCACCATATGATCTTGTAGCAGATACTTTAGCAGGAGATGCTGTTACTGGCATTACTATGGTACATGGAATTTTTTCAAGCGATGATGCATATGCTACACCTTGTGCATGGTTTCCAGCAGAGGCCGCAATAACTCCTTTTTTCTTTTCTTCTTTTGAAAGACTTGCAATCTTTGCATATGCTCCTCTAAACTTGAACGAGCCAGTTTTTTGTAGACATTCTGATTTTAGGTAAACCTTAGAACCTGTCATTACGCTAAACGAGTACGAACTCTCAAGTGGAGTTCTGCGAATTACGTTTTTTTGAATTTTTTGCGATTTTAGGATGTCGTCAAAAGTTACATTCATTAGAATTTTCAGCTCAATCTTGGTATATTTGGCTTATTGAACATGCCAGTCACAAAAATGAACATTTATTTTTGACAAAGATGATCAATTTCCAATAAAAAATACCAATTTTACTCTAAAAATTCCAAGATTTTCATCGATCAAGAAAGGGCTAAATAATATCAGTATAATCATGTCAGATCTAAGTCAAGGGGTCGATCCGCTTCACTTGGTGTCAACTCCCCAAAAACCTGGCACCATTGATACGGTTAGTACCCCTTGACTAAATATTGCAGATTCTAAATCATGCAATTTAATAAACTATTTTCTAATTTTTCAAAACTTCTATGATACTATCAAGGAGTTCAAGTAAATTTGTCTTGGTCTGATCTGCAATTCTGGATAAATTGATGTTCCCTTGTCGAATATTGTTTTTTAGATATTCTAAATTAAAATTACAAAGACAGCCTTCTTCTGCAGCAATCAATCTAATTTCATCAATCATTACAGGAACAGTATGATATACTTCAATCAACATATTATCAAGTTCTCCAAATAATCTATCCCTATTTGCAACAAGCTTGGTGTGCTCAGCATGAGAGACTTCAATAGATTTTACAATATCTTTTGTAATATCTTCCCTGTTAAACAAAACTTCAAATAATTTCTGGTCATCAAGTGATTGATATCCGCTATTTTCTAGTTTCTCTTTGATAATCTTGTCATTTTCAGGACCTACTTGTACCTGAAGTTTTGATATCATGTCAGAAATATCAGAGAGTTCTTTTTGAATCTCGATTACTCTATGGTCAAGTTTGTAAAACAACAGTGCATGATATTGTAATGACATGTGACATGACAAGATGTAATTACCTTCTTGGATTTCAAATTTGATAAAACTTCTTCGAAGATCCTTGTCTGTAGTTGCAGAGACTCCCTGATTGTTCCATTTCGGAGTTTTTTTTAACATATCGTCAAAAAATTGTCTTACCTGCAAAGGATCAAAGGATTCCTGGTCTGTAACAGTGCCATCTCCCAGCATTACTTTTAGAGGAACTTTTTTGGTCAGATTCGCAATGTGCCCTAGGAATAATGTACGTATAGTTTCGGCCTTGTCACTCATTGATTTTATGAAAGGATCCGGATTACTGGTAGGAATTTGCACAAAATTAGATAAAAAAACCACTACATAAAATCGATAGGTACTTTAAATACTCTCTAAAGTCAATTTCATCGTGATAGGAAGATGACAAAGCCTGCATTTAGGAAGATAGTGTGCTGGAATTGTGATGTAGAAATCATACAATACTTTGATATAAAATACAAGGGAGAAAGAGGCGTATGTCCCGTATGTGGAGTCAACTTCCCCCTGGAGTGATATAAAATGAGTAATGAGCCTGAAACTCCCCCAAAACCAGTAACTACAAACAGCATAGTTGACATGATGCTAGGTGGAGGGCGTTCTGGAACTTTGGATAGTGAGAGTCTGATTAAAGAGACTCAGAAGAGAGTATGGAGTTCACTTAAGAAGGGATACGAATATGATTATGCAGTAGACGAGTCAGACAAGTTTCTACGAAATCACGTATCACAGAAAATTCACATGGTTGTAATGTTTGTTGATCTAGTCGGTTCAACTGATATGGCATTGCTTCTCCCACCAGAAAAACTTGGAATTATCATTAGCTCCTTTTCGCAAGAGATGAGATCAGTAATAAAACATCATAATGGATATGTTCTAAAGTACGTCGGTGACGCAGTCATCGGATATTTTATTGCAGAAGAGAGCCCTCTAGTGGTAGCAGACAATGCTGTAAATTGTGCAAAAACTATGATAGACGTCATAGAACGAGGAATAAACCCAATTCTTAGCGAATACGACTATCCAGAACTGCATGTAAAGATTGGAATGGATTTTGGAGAGAATGTAGTTGTACGATATGGTTCAGACCCGGTAAGATCTCATGTTGATATCTTAGGTCCTGCAGTAAGTATTGCAGCAAAGATCACAGCAATTGCAAAACCAAATCAAATACTGGTTGGGGAGGACATTTATGAAAAACTTCATCCAAACTTGAAAGGTCTATTTGGACCAGTAGATTTGACTACTACTCACTGGTCGTATCAAGACAAGAAGACTGGAAAACTCTACGGCGTTTATGTAATGCACGCCTAGATAGTAAATTTGTCTGGGCATTCCACATGTTCATAGTGGTGATCGGTAAACTTTTGGTCAACAATATACATTACAATTTTGTACAAATCTGTAGAAGTTATGCTTTTTTTACATTTTATACAATGCATCGATACTGTTTTTGACATTAAATTGGATCCGATCAGACTATTCTATAAGGATCAGCGATCGACTAAATTTGATAAAAAATGACTCGTACTTGACACAGTCCTATATCTAATGCCCAAATTTGTGAGTAAACATGAAATAGAGGAGAACAAAAAATGTAGGCATGTGGCATTTTGACGCTAGAAGAATCATGGAAAATTTCGGACAGCCATTCGACATGCTAAATTCACCTTTTGCATTTCCAAGATTACCGCCACGTGCAAATCCACCAATGGGATTGGCAAGTGCAGGAAAAATTAAGGATCAGATTGTTCATGATGGAGATACCATGATGGGTAGACTCTCAAGTCATCATACAATGTTTCAAAGATATGCATCAGGATTATTCAATATGACTCCGATGGGATTTATGCCAGGTCATCCAATGCATTCAAGGATGCAAACAATTGACACCTTAAGAGAAGAAAACCAAAAATTACGACAAGAAAATCTTACCTTAAAGTCCGATATTAGTAAAGAAAAGAAAAAGTAAACCCCCATCTTTTTAAAGCCTAGACATTCTACAATAATATATGCAAAAGACACCTAATCAAAAATGGAATGATCAGATTGCACAATATAGAAAAAAATGTCAGAGCATTGCAGAATTGTCTAAATCAATAAGATATGTTGGATTGATAAATGAATATGGTACTACACTGACTGGAATTTTAAAACCAGGACTTGAAACTTTGTTATCTCGCGAGGCTGCAAGAAATGAATTCTTTCTAGTTTCAACATTATTAACAATGAGAAATAAAGCAAGTTTAGCCCTTGGAAAAATGAATCATGCAATATTTGAACATGAAAAAATCATCGTTATTGTCTTTCAAAGAAAAGAAGGAATTTACTATGTTTCGTTAAACAAGAATACCACACATGCTCTTGTAAACCAAATAATATTGAAAATTAAAAAAATTATCTAGAGCGGAGCAAATCCGTGAAAGCCACGAGCTTGCTGGGCACCATCGTCAAATGATGGCTCAAATAATGATATCATATATTTGTCCGGGTCTAACACAATGCAATTTTTACCTGCTTTGTGTGAAATAATATCCCTATAGATGACGACATTTTTTGATTTGAGTTCCTTAACTGCTGATTCTATATCCCCTACAACAAGTCCTATTACAATGCCATTTTCAATGGATGTTCCAGTGTTAATGGGCTTGAGTGCTGGATGCAGTATCACGGTGGCGCCTTCTTTTGCCAATTCTACCCAATTTTCACGGGTGCTTTTTATTGGCAATCCTATGACCTCATGATAAAATTTCAGAGACTTTTCAATGTCTGAAACTGCGACAATTACGCTACCAAGGTGTCTGATATTCATACACAAGGTAAACACGTGCAGGTGTTAAAGGATTTTGGTAGCTATACTACTTGTACTAGTGTCTCAGTACGTTCAACGCCCTTGATATTTTGAATCTCAGTTGCAACGTCTTTTATTTGAGCCAGTTCTTTGACCTCAATTAATGCAACTGCATCAAACTGGCCACTTACTGGAAAAGAATCATAGACTGACTTTACCATACGGAGTCTTGCCGCAATGAGCTTCTTTGGAGATTTGACTAGAACTACGGCTTTGACCATCCCATATCAACCTCCACTTCAATCAGGGTCTCTGTTGAGACAATTTCCTTTATTTTCTTAAAATCTATTACGGTATTGTTAATCTCTTCAATAGTTCCTTGTAAAACAACTGCAATGTCTGCCCTCCCAGTAACAACCATTATTTCTTTAACAATTTTTCTTGCTTTTTTAAGAGAAGTTATTACTGCATCAACTTTGCCAGGTTTTACAGTGATTAAACAAAGAGATCTCATTGTTCCTGTAATGATTTAATCATGGATAAGCATTATGTTGGTGGATTTTTTAATAAAACTAGTCTAATCGTCACTTGCTTCTTGGGAACGTGCTTCTTCCAAGTATGCTTTACGCGCTTCTAGTTCCGCTTCCTTGTCAAGACCAGTGTCATCTTCTACCACAATTATGCCGTCATCTTCCTGAACTATGTCCTCTTTGAGTTTTGTCTTTACTTTTTCCTTACCTTTTGGTACTTCCTTTTTGGTAGATTCCTTTTTAGCTGGTTCTTTTTTCAAGGATACCTTTTTTGGTGCCTCTTTTTTAGCAGGTTTTGTTTCTTTTTTCTTGCCCTTTGTCATAAGACGATTATCCAACAAGGAACATCGTCCTTTTAAACTTGTCTTATTTTTAGACCGTAATCACTTTTTATCACAGGCTATAAGACAAATGTCGATATTTGTAGTTGTTTTAAAAACAAGTAAAAAACAGGTTACCTATTTGAGATTTTTTATTTTCTCAATAATTGCATGGTGATCAGAAGTTGGTTCAGTTGAGAGTATCAATATGCCATCCTCCTGGAAGACGGTCAGTAACTTTACCTTACCTTTGGATTCCACAATCCAGTCTGTTTTTCCAAGTTTATCTGTAAACATCTTGTCCATCATTGCCTTTACTGATACTTGGTGATGAGCCAATGCGGCAAGATCTTTGTCAAGTAAAGGTATTACGCCATCCTTTCTTGCTGTTGATACTAGTTTTTCACCAACTATTTTTCCTGCAAATCGGATTTTAGAATCAAGTGCCAAAATCTTCTTGCAATAATCGCCACCTGTTTCATAAGATGTTGTCATTATTCCGTCTAAAGCGTGGTTGACCACATCCCATATTTAAGACATATTTTGAAATCCAGTCAAGATATGATTAATTTTATTAGGAATGCTCATGCATTTTAAATCAAAATGGAGAGTAGGCAAAGATCCGTTGTTCTAGTTCTAGTTGCAATATGTATTGTTGGAGCATTTGGAATACCTTTAGGAGATCCAAAATTTCTGATCCAGGCATTTTCCCTTGAATTTTCATTTGCTGCACTGGCCATAATATCAGCAAAAAATTTCAGATATGCATACATTCCAAATTTTATCATTGCTGGAATGGTTATTGCTGGAAATACATTTTCTCCAAAACACCTTGAAATCATGTCTACTCTACACCCATTATACAATGGAATTGTGTTAATTATTGGAGGATATGTTCTTCAAGGATTACTTGTAATTACTAATACAGTTGCCTATAAAAAATACAAAAAGGCATTACTAAACAACAAAACTACCTAAGATTATTTTAAGAATTACTATTTTTAAAATAAAACTTGTCTCAGTGACCTTGCAATATGATGCGGATGCTCAAAAATAATTAAAACTAACAAAAGGTGCCGCCGGCAAGACTTGAACATGCGACAGCTCGGTCTTCAGCCGAGTGCTCTCCCGGGCTGAGCTACGGCGGCACATTCCAATATCCAATTCTTGGGGAATTAAAGTGTGTCTCTCCTATTTTTTCCAAGCAACGTCAGAAATTTTTTTTCTTTTATTTATGGTTCGGGCTACAACAAAAAGAAGATCAGATAAACGATTCATGTAAATCAAAGATTCATTGTTAATTTTCTGAGACTCGGATAACTTTACAATATCAGTCTCGGCTCGTCTACAGATAGCTCTTGCAAGATGAATCTGCGATGCAACCAAATCGCCACCCGGTAAAATAAAGAAAGTAATTTTAGACAATTTCTCTTCCAGTCTATCGATTTCTTTTTCAAGAAAAAGTGCCATTTCAGATGTTACACGGTTTGATTTATTTTTTAAGTTGGGGTTTGCAAGATCTGCGCCAACTACAAACAAATCATTTTGAATCTGGATCAATAAATCTCGAATATCTTTTCCCAATTTTGAAGACAAAACTATTCCAAGTGCGGCATTTAGTTCATCAACTGTACCATATGCAGCAATTCGTGGATTTGATTTCTTCACACGTATGTTTCCAATTAATCCAGTTGTACCATCATCACCTGTTTTAGTATAAATTTTCATAATTCATCTTGGAGGTTCTTGACATTTTAATCTTGTTTGCAGATATTTTTGAAACTAGTCAAATAGACTCAAAGATTAAAACATGTTAAAACTAAAGATAACCAATGTTGTTTGATTTTTTTTATCTTGTATTGGAGCTCAAAAAAGTTCCACGGACGGGATGGAAGAACAAGGTAAACATAGAACATCCAGAATCTGTAGCAGACCATTCTTTTGGGACTGCAGTCATGGCCATGGTTTTGTCAGACTTGCAAAAATTAGACACTCAAAAGATTCTCAAAATGGCACTCCTTCATGATTTAGCAGAGTCAATTACGGGGGACTTCATGCCAGAAGAGATTTCCAGAGAGACAAAAAACATAGCTGAAAGAGATGCGATGAAAGAAATTTTATCAAAACTTCCTGGAAACATAACAGAAGAATATGACAAAATATGGCAAGAGTACCTACAAGCAAATACAAAAGAGTCTATCCTATTACATGAAATAGATAAAATGGAGATGGCAATTCAAGCTGCAAAATATTCTTCTGAAGGATTTTCAAAAGAAAAACTCGACTTGTTTGTAGATTCTGCAAAAAAAGAGATCAAGTCAAAGGAACTTTTAGAGATGCTTGATACACTATCGTATAAATAACAACAATTGGTTTTTCAATTATGCAGTATTTTGTCGCGCTAAAAATTGGTGAAAAAAGAGTAAAAGAAGCAAGAGATTATCTTAACAGTTTGTGCAACAATCAGGCAATGCCAGCTTTGGCATTACGCGATAATAAGACAGATATTTGGGAACCAGTTGGCCAAGAAAATCTCTATGCAGTTTTAAATGATGCAGGAGGATATGTTTTATCAGATTCTACTGGATTTATGATAGTGATTTGTGATAAAAACGGAATTTCAAAATCACTTGTTAGAAGTCTTGATGTTCAACGCAAAGATTCCATTATCGAGAGGCTAAAATCAGATAACATTGCAGAACATAAAGGCGATGTAGTTCTTCCTGTTTAATGATTATTTTATTTTCGAGATTGTTGTTAAATAATTGACACCAAGATTAAATTAGTACAAAAACAGGATCTTAGGAAATGGCCAAGAAATTCACTCATGAAATTGAAGTAAAGGGACACCTCATTGATTCAATGATACTTACCAAAATTTTTGATGTAATCATGGATCTCAAGGGTGAATTTCAAGTACAAGAGTTCAAGGTTGGAAAACACAAAAAGGATGAAAGTTATGCAAAACTTTCAATTCAAGGCCATTCGCAAGAGCATCTGGATAAAATTCTAGAATCAGTATATCGTGAGGGTGCAACTTCCAAGATTCAACAGACCATCTCACTAAAACCTGCACCAAAAGACATGGTTATGCCAGATGAATTTTACAGTACTACTAACAATCATACTGAAATTTTCCACAAGGGCAAATGGATTAAAGTAGAGAATATGATGATGGACAAATGCATCATCGTTAAAGATAATCGCGCATTTTGTGCACCCATCAGGGACATCAAGAAAGGCGACATGATAATCATAGGAGAAAAAGGCATACGCGTTACTCCTCCTGAAAGACCAAGAGAAGGGGTAAATCTATTCCAATTCATGAGCAGTGGCAGCTCAAGTGAGCGACCTACTCAACACATAGCAAGAAAAGTAGCAGAAGATATTTACAGAATAAGAAAACAAGGAGGCAAAATTGTTCTTGTTGGAGGACCTGCAATTGTACATACAGGTGCATCAGATTCAATTGCAATGCTGATAAGGACTGGTTTTATCAATGCAGTTCTTGCAGGAAATGCTCTTGCAGTTCACGATATAGAATATTCAACTCTTGGTACATCGCTTGGAATGAACGTGCAAGATGGTACGTTAGCAGTAAGAGGTCATAGAAATCACATGCAGGCAATAAATTCAGTCTTTAAAGCTGGTTCAATTTCAAAAATGATAGAAAAGAAAGTCTTGACTAGGGGAATAATGTACGAGTGTGTAAAAAATAAAGTTCCATTTGTACTTGCAGGGTCTCTTAGAGATGACGGCCCACTCCCAGATGTAATCACAGACATGACACTTGCTCAGCGAAAATACAAAGAAATTGTAAAAGACGCAAAACTTGTCATCATGGTATCAACGATGCTTCATTCTATTGCTACTGGCAATATGCTGCCAGCAGATGTGAAGGTAATAGTGGTCGATATCAGCCAGCCAACTGTTACAAAGCTCATGGATAGAGGTACATGGCAAGCATTAGGCATTGTGACAGACGTAGGGGCCTTTTTACCTCTAGTTACCCAAGAGATTCAAAAACTATCTAAAAAACGCTAAATTTCCAAAATCATCTTACAATTCAGTTAGATTCAATTATGATAAACTCTCAGGGAGATAGAAATTGCTTGATTATCATAGATGGTAACAATGAGGCGGTTTTAATTTTTGAACAATAACACATTACAAGTGAAAAAGGAAAATGTACAGAAAGTTATTTGGTTTGTAAAGCATTATCCGGTTCCAGTACTTGCACTAATCGGTTTAGCAATAGGCGGAGTATTACAAATAACTCATGAAGATCAGGCAGGAAAAATTACATGGTTTGTAACTCTAGTAGGAGGCGGAATTCCGGTAGTTTGGCAAACAGTAAAAGAAATTTTGCATAAACATTTTGTCGCAGATATTGTGGCAATGCTTGCAATTATTGTATCAATTGTACTTAATGACGCATTTCCTGGCGTAATAATTGTCTTGATGCAATCAGGTGGAAAAGCATTAGAAGATTACGCTTTTAGGAGAGCTTCATCATCACTTGACAATTTGTTATCAAGAGCCCCAAGAATCGCACATAGAAAGATTGATCATGATATGGAAGAGATTCAAGTGTCTCAGATTAACATAGGAGATATTCTTGTCATAAGACCCGGCGATTTGATCCCAGTAGACGGTGAAATAATTAGTTTACAGGCACATATTGATGAATCATCACTGACTGGAGAACCATTACCAAAAACAAAGATCATTGGAGAAAAAGTGTTCAGTGGAACGGTAAACAACGGTAATGTATTTGAAATCAAAGCTACAAAAAAAAGCGATGAGAGTCAATATTCAAAAATTGTGAACATGGTTAAGAAAGCACAACAGGAAAAGGCACCAATTCAAAGACTAGCTGACAAATATGCAGTATGGTTTACCCCAATTACACTTGCAGCAAGTACTGCTGGGTGGTTAGTAACAAACAATTTTGAGACAGTATTATCAGTACTAGTTGTAGCAACGCCATGTTCTCTCATATTTGCTACACCAGTTGCCATCATCAGTGGCATTAACAGAGCAGCAAAATCTGGAATAATAATTAAAACAGGCGCTGCAATCGAGCAGGTAGCAAAAACTCAGGTTGCAGTATTCGATAAAACTGGAACAATAACATTTGGAACTCCAGTAGTGGAAAGAATAATATCTTTTGATGGTACCCCATGTGATGAAATATTGCTAAAGGCTGCCAGTCTTGAGCAACTTTCATCTCATCCAATTGCATCCACCATAATTCAAAAAGGAAAAGAAAAGTTTGAAAAATTACTAGAACCAGAAAACTTTCGTGAGATCTCAGGTGCAGGAGTAGAAGGAAGAGTTGATGCGGTTCATGTGATGGTAGGTGCGCCAAGCATATTTGAAAATTTAGGAGCAGATATTTTTAATAATGTCAGTTATGAATCTGACAAACTAAAGCCAGAAGGAAGAATGGTTGCATTTGTTGCACTAGATGGGAAATTATCAGGAGCGATAATGTTCGGTGAGGAGATACGACCAGACGTAAGTATAATGATGCAAGAACTAAAAACAATTGGAATTAAGAAAACGGTTTTGCTTACTGGCGATATCAAAAATAATGCTAAAAATATTGCACATCAAGTTGGCATTACAGATTATGAAGCGGAGCTTGTTCCAGAAGAAAAGGTAATTGCAGTAAAAAAACTAAGACAGGAATATGAAAATGTAGTAATGGTCGGAGATGGAATTAATGATGCACCTGCTTTAGCGGCGTCAACTGTGGGAATAGCAATGGGGGCTAGAGGAACAGCCATCTCTGCAGAGGCTGCAGATGTCGTTTTATTAGAAGACAGTATTTCAAAGGTTGCAAATACAATACAGATAGGTAGAAGAACAATCTCTGTTGTAAAACAAAGCATTTTTGTCGGCCTTGGAGGAAGTTTCTTTTTCATGGCAATAGCAATGTTTGGGCACCTCCCCCCAGCAATCGGAGCATTACTTCAAGAGGTACTGGATGTTAGTGTAATACTAAATGCCCTACGTGCAAGATAATTTCTAAAATTCATCATTTGAGATTCTTTGGTCTATATCCATAACTGCTCATTATTTCTGCAACCTGATAGTCTTCTACTTGTTCAAAAGAATGGTAAAACTCTCCAACTGCTCCGAACATTACAGGATCATACAAAACTACAACCTCTGCAATTTTAGAAAGTCGTTCAATGGTATCCCTAGGCCCAACAGGGATTGCCACAATGATTCTTTTTGGTTTTTGTCTTTTTATCCACTCTACTGCAACAAATACAGTAGCACCAGTAGCAATTCCATCATCTACAAGAACTACTGTTTTGTCATTTAGATCATAATCTTTTCTGCCCCTAAATTTTACCAGTCGATGTTCTATCTCTTCTAGCTGTTCAGCAATTTGTTCATCAAGATATTTTTTTGGAATCCCTAATGCATCAATTAGATCAGAATTTGGAAAAAAGCTACCATCATGAACTACCGCCCCTATGGCAAGTTCTGGATTATATGGTGCGCCAATTTTTCTTGAAACTACAATATCAAGTGATAGACCTAGAGTCTTTGCTATAACATCACCTGTAACTACGCCACCTCGTGGAATTGCCAAAATTACCGGATTTTCTTTTTTAATCCATTCTAGTTTTTTGGCAAGTTTTTCTGCTGCATCAATTCTATCTTTGAATATCATTTTGAATCTCCAAGATACTTTACAAACCAATCACATGCATATTTTGCTACTTCTTCCAGTTTACCCTGTTCTTCAAAAAGATGAGTGGCTTCTGGAATTATGATTAGTTTCTTTTCAGAAGTCATTTTTGCCATCGCCTCTTTATTCAAATCAATTACTACGTCATCATATCCTCCAACAATCAATAATGTAGGACACTTGACTAAACCAAGACTAGAACCAGCAAGGTCTGGCCTTCCACCACGAGATACAACTGCTTTTACTATACTAGATCTTTCTGTAGCAGCAACCAATGCTGCGGCGGCACCAGTACTTGCTCCAAAATATCCAATATCCAAATTTGAAATTTTAGAATTCTTCAATAACCAATCAGTAGTTTCTACTAATCTATTAGACAATAATGAAATATTGAATCTCAAATGTGTAGTTTGCATATCAATTTCTTCTTCCTCTCTAGTTAACAAGTCAAACAATAATGTTGCAATCCCTTTTTGATTTAATACTCTTGCAACAAAGCGATTTCTAGGACTCATCCTACCACTACCACTACCGTGTGCAAAAAATACAATTCCGATAGAATTTTTTGGTATGGATAAATTTCCCTCTAATTTTATAGACCCTAATTGTATCTCTACAAATGTTGGATCAGCATCATTTTTTGTGAATCTGCCCATACCCAACCATACCGTCTATCACCATTATATGATCGTCATCTTTACAACAATTACACAAGAGTTTGATGCAATCTCTAGCTATGCCATGATTACATAATTTACACGTACATACAACATCTCTTGGCATTTGTTTTGTAGTGTCTTTGGTCATATGAATAGAAATTCAATAAAATAATTAAAAGAAGTAATGTTAAGTGGTTCAGACATGTATGATGCCAATTGTGTAATAAAATATTTTAAGTCAAATCCAGATTATCATTCATGATAATTAATCAGTATCAATGAGACATATAACAAATATTCACGTTATCATAACTGAAATTGATAAGACTAATTTAACTCCTAGAATGCCAAGATGATATAATGAGTAAACCATATAGTAACATACTAGTTCCATACGACGGTTCAAAATACTCTCAAAAAGCACTAAAGATGGCATTTGAGATGGCATCAGCATTTGATTCATCATTGAATCTAGTCAACGTAATTGATGTCAGCTCTGTTAGCCCACCTGGGAAAATTCACTCAAAGGAGTCCAAAAAAACATTAGAGGAGATAAAAAACTCGGTTAAAACTTCAGTAGAATTATACCTTCAAAAAATTCAAAAAGATCATGGCGATTCAGGAGTCATGGTAAAAGGATTCGTCTTAGAAGGAGATGTGACTGGAAAACTGTTAAAGTTCATACAAGACCACAATATCGATTTGGTAATAATTGGAAGTAAAGGACTTTCAGGAGTTTCAAAGATAATGTCGCTTGGAAGCATAAGTAGAAAAATATCAGAATTGGCAAATTGTCCAGTAGTTATTGTTCGTTAATATTGTGATCTCATAGAATAACAATTTCATTCCAAGTACATTGCACAAGAATTAGAAAATAAGACTCGTTCATATCCATTTTTAACTGGATTGTTCATTTCCAGAGGCGATAAGAAACTTAGAACTTAATTATTAGATAACAAATAACCTCAATTGTACTACATGCGACTAAAAGACAAGATAGCAATAGTCACAGGAGCCTCAAGTGACATAGGATTAGAGATTTCAAAGAGATTTGTCGAAGAGGGTGCAAATGTAGTCCTGCTAGGTAGGGATAGAACTAAGTTAGAAAATGCAAGAAAATCAATCAAAGATTATGATACAAAGACAGTTTCCATTCCATGTGATCTTACAAATGAAGCCCAAGTTATTCAAACTGTAAATCAGATAACAGACCATTATGGAAGAATCGATATTCTAGTAAATAATGCGGGAACAATTACTGATCCAATTCACTTCCATGAAATGTCCGATGTAGACATGAATTCATTGGTAGATACAAACATGTTTGGAACTTTTAGGATAACAAAATCAGTAATAGTAAAAATGCTTGAAAACAAAAACGGAGGTTCCATCGTCAACATAGGCTCCATCTCAGCAGAAAGAGCAATACCAAAAGTTCACTTGACAGTATACTGTACAACAAAAGCTGCAATAAACATGTTTACAAAAGGATTGGCGGTAGAATATGCAAGACGGAATATTCGTTGCAATTGTGTAAATCCAGGAATAGTTAATGCTGGAATGATAAAATCGTATCTTGATTACCCCGAAGCAAGAAAGGTACTAGAAGAACGACAACCAATAAACAGAATTGGAGAACCATCAGATGTTGCAAATGCCGTAGTATATCTGGCATCAGATGATGCAAAATGGATTTCAGGCGTAATCCTTAACGTAGATGGTGGAAAGTCAGCTTCTGAAGGATAGACAATTAATTTACACACATTTTCCAATTTCTAAAACAATTTATTGAAAAACTAGTCTATTCTTTTGTAAATTGCTTTGAAATCTTCTGCAATTCTATAGGCAATATTTTCTAGATGAGTAACTTCAGTCATGTTTGTTTTTCCGAGACCAATCTGTCTCATCATAGTATTACATTTGTGGACCTGCATATGATCACTGTCAAGATCTTTGTCAGACCAAGCCTTGAAACAGTCACTAAAATCAAGACAGAAGTTCAAAATTATTTTTTCCCAGTCCTTGTTTGACGTGGGATAGCCAATACCATGTGCAATCTCACGAAATTCGTTACTCTTGTCATTAAGTAACATCTTGAGTGATTTTTCTGCTTTTTGAGAATCGTAGTTATCTAGTGCGTTTGAGCCTTGCATGTTAGCCCTCTGAGAATATTCTATTTTAAGATGACTCTCTCAAATTTGAGAAAAATCCTGAATAAAGGGATATAATTTATAGCAATTGAGGCAGTATTCTACATTCATGAAAATCATGGTTTGTGGTTCCGTTGGAGGAGTCGGCATAGCCAATATCTTGAAGATGCAAGAGTTTCTAGAAAGTAAAGGCTTTGAAACAGTTAAACAATTTTCCAAAGATACAGATTATTCTAAAATACATGATTTTAGAAAAAAACCATCTCTAGTAAAAAAGATAATTGGACATGATCTTGATTGTATAAAAAAAGCAGATGTTCTAGTGGTCTTGCCAGAGCCAAGCTTTGGTGCATCAATTGAGATGTATGTTGCAAAGAGTGCAAAGAAAAAAGTAATTTTATTTTCCATTAAACCCGTTCCCAGTCCTTGGCCTGTTGGTTTTTCAGATATAGTAGTAACAAGTAAAAACAATCTGGTAAGAAAATTACATCAGATGATGTAAAGCTTGTTTTCAAATCCTTGTTTGAAAATTAAGATCAGTTTTAAATAATTTGATGACGTATTATTAATCGGGACGGAAACGCGGGGTAATGACCCGAACGTGACGTACAGTGGTATGACAGGTAAACACGTTTCCGTCCATTGTTGTTTTACCAAAAAGATAATTTGAAAAAATTATTTTGTAATCATATTAAATTAACATAAATTATCTGAATTTTTCACGTCTGAAATTACACTTGGAAGAATTATCATACTACAATAAATGAACTATGAGGCGTTTTCTGTGAACTGATGATTTATTCATTTTATCCAAGTTAAAAACATGATTGCCACTGAAAATCCAATTACTAGTACAGCCGTCCAACCCACAATGTTGCTTATTTTACTATTAGTATATCCTTCAAGAATTTTCTTATCATTAGCAATTTTCATAATTACAACAACAAGTGGAATAGAAATGACTCCATTAATTACAGCAGCATATATGAGAGCCTTAATCGGGTCAACATTTGAAAAGTTTATCCAAAGTCCTATTACGGTAGATGCCGCAATTATCAAGTAAAACCCCTTGGCTTGTTTGAATTTTTTACTTAGACCCTGCTTCCATCCTAATACTTCTGATAACGCGTATGCTGACGACCCAGCAAGAACCGGTATTGCGAGCAAGCCAACACCAATTACTCCGAAAGCAAAGATGATTTTTGCCAATTCGCCTGAATGTGGGAATGTCTTCACTAAAGGTTCCAGCGCCTTTGCAGCTTCGTCTGCAGTTGCAATATCTGCCAATCCATGAATATGAAGTGTTCCTGCAGTAGTGATTATGATAAACCACATTATAATTTGGGAAAACGCCATACCTATGGCATTATCCATTTTCATACTCCTAAACTCTTTTTTTTGAATTTTTGGTTTACCTTCTCCAATGTCTTTAATTTTATTTTTTAAGATATCTTCTTCAGCTTCTTGAGAGGTCTGCCAAAAAAACAGATATGGCGATATGGTGGTACCAAATATCGCAACAAAGAGCATTGCAAATGCAGGAGTAAACTCAATATGAGGAATTACAGTTGCAATCAATATGTCATTCCAATTTGCTCCAACAATAAATGCCGTAACCATATAGGCAAGTAAACTTAGAGTTAGATATTTTAGTAATGATAGATATTTTTTATATGGAACAAAAATTTCTGTACATATAATCATGACAGTAAAAAACACAGTTACAATCACTATTGGCAATTGTGGAAAAACAAGTTTTATTGATGCAGACATGGCGCCGATATCAGCACCAATGTTTATCGTGTTTGCAATCAAGAGCAGACTGACTATGGGATAGAGTATGTTTTTTGAATATCTTTTTTTTACAATCCCAGCCAATCCGCTTCCTGTGACTAGACCAATGCGGGCACACATTTCTTGAATTACGACCATCAAAGGAAATTGAAATAACGCCATCCACAGAGTGCCAAAGCCAAATTGAGCCCCTGCTTGAGAATACGTAGCAATACCTGAAGGATCATCATCTGCAGCACCGGTTATCCAGCCAGGGCCTAGGATCTTGAAAAATGATTTTATTTTGAATAATTTAGAACTTGACATTAATTGGAAATAAAGTTCATCACTAATATCATTATACTATGTTCAACATAGTTACAATATAGAACATGTTTCATGTTCTTCTAATAACTATAAAACTCCAGTCAGAGTGAGTTTACAGACTGGATAGATCTTATTCAGGATTCATAAATTAGGAGTAAGATCAGTTTGAAATTAAATTAATCAGTTTAGAGGTTTTAATTATTTTTGCACCATAATTTGTTTTCATATAATCTAGTGCAGTAGAATGTTCATTTTCTTGAAATGCTGTAACTCCATCTTCAGGTATTACAATATCATATCCTCGAACAAACGCATCAAAGGCGGTATGTTTTGCACAAATGTTGGTATGAATTCCTGTTATGATAAGAACATCAGGTCCTTTATTGCCAAATTTCTTCTTTAAAAGTCCATCAAGACGGGTATTGTAAAATGCACTATAGGTGCGTTTTGGCACTATATTATCACAATTAGAAGGAGTGAGGTCGTCAATCACTCTTGCACCTTTGGTGCCTTTTAGTGCGTGTGGCCCCCATAGCTTGAATTCATAATCATCACTTGACAGATGGGCATCATTACAGTAAAAGATCGGAATATCTTTTACCCTAGATGCCTCCAATAGGGATTTTATCTTGGGTATGATCTTTTTTGCCCGTGTACATTTTAATTTCCCATATACAAAGTCGTTGAGCATATCCACTACCAAAACGGCATAAGTTACACTCTTTGTTTTCTTCATATGTTTAGTAATTACCCTATACACTATAAAGAAATAACTAGATTCTCAATTTGGAAATTAATAGCATGTAAAAATACTATTGTGGCCTAAATTCTCTTGCAATAGTTTCTAGTTTTTCACTATATGATACTGGGAATGATTCTGTAATTTTATTGAACGTTCGAAAATCTTTTGGAAGTGTATCTCTTTGTGATATGTGATAATCTCGAATCTTGGAAAGCGATTGTAATTTATGTAGTATTTTGCCATGACCCATTACTTTTTTTAGAAGAGGAATCGCATCATCAAACTTTTCGTCCTCAAGCCCAACCATGTCTTGTTTGATAATGCCATCTGAGAACATTCTAAAAATTTGTTTAGGTGCAGGGTATGTTTTCTTACCAGTACTAGTTTTTAGTTTGTATGTTATTTCATATTTGTTTTTAGATATCAGCGTCTTGATTGCAACAAGTTTGTAGACTCCATTCATCGCAGGATCATCCCTTGACGTTGCAAGTTCTGTACCCACTCCAAAAACATCGATAGGAGAATTGTTTTTAATCAAATCTGAAATAATAGCCTCGTCAAGATCTCCACTTGCCATTATTTTAATTGCTTCAATTAACTTTAGATTCGGTTTGACAGAAATTGGATTTGGCGTCATGTAATCTTCTACTTTGAGTTGTAATTTATCAAAAACCACACATTTTCTTCTCTACTGGTGCTATTTGACTATGAAAAGTAAATTTCATTCATGATAATCAGATGTGAAATTCATCTTATTCCTCGTTTGAAAAACTGGTTGTAAATGATTCTACAATATCTCTTGCAGTAACTATGGCATAGTATTTGCCAGCTTTTGTCAAAACTAGACGTTTTATCTTGTTTTTACTCATGATCTTTGAGGCATCTCCTCCCTTTATTCCAGCAGACGATTTTACAAGAGGAGTGGTACAATAGCCACCCACAGGATTATGAATCTCAACGTCATTTGCAAGTACGTTTACCAATAGGTCACGTTCAGTAAAAATGCCGTAGGGTTTATTGTTTTTTAGAACAATTACACTGCCGATTCTTTTTTTATACATCATTTTTGATGCTGCAAGAATGGAATCATCATAATTGACGGTATGCAAGATAGTGCTCCGCACTTTGGAAAGATTTGGATTTGCTGTTGTTCTTCTAAAGGCACGCACCATATCCGTGGCTGTTATTATTCCAACCAAACGTTTTGCATCAAAAACAAGTAGTCTAGTTTTCTTTTTCATCATTAGCTGAGCCGCATCTATAACCTTGGTAGTAGGAGATACAATTTCAAATGGACTAAGTTTGATATTTTTTAGTTTAACATCTGAAATATTTTTGTGAATTGATAAATTCTCAAGAATTTGTCTTTCGGTCAGAATTCCAATTGGCTTACGATGTTTTTCAACAACTAGATTTCCTATCTCAGTATCTGCCATAATCTGAATGGCCTCTGAAAAACTTGAATTATCTTTTACTACAAGAGGTTTTGGACTCATATAATCTGCGACTTTGAGGTCTAATGTTTTGATTGCCAATACCAAATCTATTATGTTCAAATATAATAAAATCAAAACAAGATTCTCATTAGTGGTAATCAGTTAATTTTAAAGCATTATATTTTTTAGATTAGATCAACTAACAATTACGAGTCCCTTCATCCAAGGATGAATCGTACAATAATAGTTATACTTGCCTTCGTTATAGAAGGTGTAACTCCAACCAGCACTTGGTTGGATTATATCCGAGTCAAACTTTCCACCAATATCCGTCACTGTATGAATGACAGTGTCATCGTTTGTCCAAGTAACTGTAGTGCCAGTGTTTACTTGGATTATTGTTGGATGATATGATTCTGTAGTGTTAATCTGCCATGCACCAGCAACTATTGAGACCTTGTCTGTTTTGATTATCATGTGTTGATAGAACGTAGCATTTTGTGCTGGAGGTAAACTAATCATCATGTTATGCATGACACCGCTATTTTGAGCCATCATCCACGGGCCCATATACTGTTGTCTAAAATTTGAATTTGCCATCATCTGGGTCATCAATGTGTTCATAAATTGGGGATCTTGAAGCATAAGATTAACCCAATTTTTCATTGCATCAGGGTTTGAGATCATACTACTCATCCAAGTGTGAGGCAAAGTAGGATCAATCCAACCCATTGGACCTGGCACAGGAGCATTTTGCATCATCATAGAAGATCTATTATATGAGATCATACTTCCAATGGCAAATCCTGCGACAAATACGCCAACAATAATACCTATGAGAACATAACGGCTTACCATTAGAATTAAATTCTAATCTCAGAGTATTAAATGGTCAATACCAATCTCAATTATGATAACGTGATTTTGAAAATATTTTTAAAATTTATCTAATTATCATGACCGGACATTTTGCCAATTCAGAGACCTTTCTACTAACACTTCCAATGGCGGTAATTTTTTTCATTCCGTGTAGTCCTTGACTTCCAATTACGATTAGATCTATTTTACTTTGATTTGCAAATTTCAAAATAGAATCAGATGCTCTTCCAATTAGAACTTCAACTTGTACATCAATGCCATGTTTTGTACATTCGTTTATTTGATGTTGTAATTTTGTAGGAGTACCAAATTTCTTTGGAATACTAATCTCACGTTTTAATTTATTTAGTTTTTTATTTATAACTTCGCTCAATAACCCAGGTGGAACATCTGAGGCCACTTCGAGTACTGAAAGAAGGTATATTTTTGAACCAAATGCTTTTGCAATATCGAGTGCTTCAGATAATGCATTTTTTGAAAAATTGGACCCATCATATGGTACTAGAATCTTTTTGTATTTTTTTACAAGAGGAGTTCCGGTTATAGTAGATTGTATTTTAGATGAAATAATATCTATTTTTGATAAATCCCTAAGCAAGTTCTCGTTAGAGCCATATTTTGCATTATAGAGTAAGGTCTTGAGGGTTTGACGTATTGTAGATATTTGATTTGACAGTTCTTCATTTTCTGAATTCTTTGACATGTCTTCTCACAAACAACGATTTTACTTGTTATTAGGCCTAACTGATATAATCATGCAAAATGGGGATCATTCTTTACAAGTCGTTCATGGGTCTCTACTTTGGTGTACGCTTTTACTATATCCGTGGCAGTAATGACACCTTTTAGATCATTTGCGTCAACTACTGGAATACCGCTTACTTTGTATTCAACCATCAAATTAGCAGCCTTTGTCAAGTCATCTTCGGATCTTACTACAATCAATTCTGAATCAATTATGTCCCCAATAGTCATACCTTTTCTAGAATCCTCTGGCAATAGATAATTCCTATTTGGGTTTTTGAAATACATGCTATTTCTAAGAAATGAATCATATGTTATCACTCCCAATGTTTTTCCATCATTATCTGTAACAACAAGTCTTGAAATTTTATTTTTGTTTAGCATATCTAATCCAAAATATAAGGAATCAGTCTTTCTACAAGTCATTATTTTTTGAGATATGTAGTTTTTTACTTTGTATGTACCAGGATATTTAATTGCAAAGTTACGGACAAGATCTGACTTGGTAATTATTCCTACCAATTTTCCTTTTCCATCCACGATTACAACAGAACTAATTTGAAATGTATCCATTCTTATTGCACACTGAGAAAATATGTCTTGACCATCTATTGATACAGTTACAAGATTCCTAGTCATTAATTCTTTAATCGGGATTTCATTTAAGGCTCGTACAGTTTTGTCATATTCTAGAAAACTTCCAAGATCCCTTTCAGTTATAATACCGATTGGAAGATCTTTTTCAACGATAACAATTCGTTTGACATTATTTTTCTGCATTAGTAATAATGCATCATGTATTGTATTTTCTTTAGATAACGTAATAACAGGCGAAGAATATTGAGTCATTTCTTTAAATTCCATCTAAATACCATATTCAAAAAAAGCATTTAAAATCAAATTACAATTTCCAACTCTGATTATCAGTCATATAAAAAAAATTCTAGTTCCTAATTCTCAATATCCGAATTAGGGACAATTTCTACTTCAAGAGAGCCATTTCTGAAGCAGGTCATTATGGATTTCACTCTGGATTTGTAAAGAAAGTATTTTTTTCCGTCTTGGTTAATCGATCCAGATATTCCCAATAGCTTGTGTTTGTGCAACAGTTGCACCCTGCGATATGCAGTGCTTATCGGTATGCCGCACTCGTTACTTAGGTCGATTGCGGATTTTGGCAGATCCATGGTGGCTTCTAAAATACCTCTAGAGTACTTGTCGGCCAGAATTTCAAGATATACATCCTTGGTGGATGGTTCTTGGACTGATTTTCCTTGTAATAATATTTGCATGATGTATGATTCATTCTGTTTCATATAGGCAGCAAGTCTGCATTGCAATGCACTGCAACCAAGATATGAATAGAATCTCAAGTCTTAAATATTAAATTATGAAGGTTAGTTTATTGAAAAATTCAAAGATGGGTCTTGTAGCACTGGTGCTCTTGTCAATATCATTTCTAACCGCAATTGGACAGACATCCAGTTCCATCACAGTTACAACTGACAAGTCATCATATTCAGATGGAAATACCATCACCATATCTGGAACTGTAACTGATCAACTAAACATACCAATATCCATCGTAATCAAGGATAGTTCCCAAAATATAGTATACATTGCTCAAACAAACCCTAATTCTGATAATACCTATTCTACTCAAGCAACTGCAGGAGGAGACCTTTGGAAGACTCCAGGCACTTATGAAATCGATGTAACGTATGGCAGCAAAGATGTTACCTCCAAGACAACATTTGAGTTCACAACTAGTCCTCAACCAATATCAACATCAAATACTGGAAATCAAACTAATGCAACTGCAGTAATTCCAGAGTTTGGCACATTGGCTCTTTCAATATTGGCCATATCCATTCTAGCAGTTATTGCATATAGTAGAACAAGACATTCTTTTAGAATCTAAATAATAATAATTTTCAATTAAAACTTCTAGTGTATAATCATGACTGGGCATTTTGCCAATTCGGATATTTTTCTACTCACACTTCCAAGTGCTTTTACTTGACTCATGCCGTGAAGACCCTTACTTCCTATTACAATAAGATCAGGATGAACACCACGCTCATATTTTAAAATTGACTCAACCGGTCTTCCTGCAACTACATCATAGTAGGCATTTAGTGCACCTTTTGATTTACATATTGCAACATCAGCAAGAAGTTCTTTTCTTGCAATTGATTTTGCAGCAACCATAAACTGCCCTATGGATTTTTCCAATTGTTCATCTTTTTTCAATAAAGAAAGTAACATTCCGGGAGGAAAATCACTAGTATCAACCGCTGTTACAAGATATAGTTTGGACTTGAATCTTTTTGCCAACCCAATTGCGTGCAAGAGTGCCTTTCTGGAATGTTTTGAACCATCAATTGGAACCAGTATTTTCTTAAAAGTTGTGACTTCTGACATGTTTATACTAAATTACAAAACCATACTTAAGTCAATTCCAAGATTTCATGAGTGATATTAAGAGTAAATCAGCAATGATAATCAAAAAAAACTAAATAAGTTACAAACGAGTTCTTTGCAATATGGACAAACCAAAGAAGTCCGAGTCGTCAGAGCATCTAGTCCCATTTTGGAGACAAAATTGGGCCGATTTAGACAGGGTGTTTGACAACTTTCGAAGAGAATTTGAAAGATCAGTGTCCTCATTTCCAGCATTAAATCTCCCGGCAATGCCAATGGCATCAATGTCTTGCGATGTGCTTGACGAAGGAGATCGTTATGTAATTCATGCAGAAATGCCAGGAGTAGAAAAGAAAGATGTCAAACTCAATGCATCGGACAGCGGTGTAGAAATCTCTGCAGAACACAAGGAAGAATCAGAGGAAAAGAAAAAAGACTATTTAAGAAAGGAGAGAAAAGCCGTCTCATATTACAGAAGATTGCCACTCCCAGAGAAGGTAGACTCTTCAAAGGCACAGGCAAAATTAAACAATGGAATTCTAACTGTAGACATACCAAAAGTAACTCCTACGCCAAAGAGCCAGAGTAAAGACATCCCTGTACAATAAATTCATTTTTTTTTTTGAAATCAGATTAGAAATAGCATTATTTTATCAGACTGGACAGTATTTCCAAGCCATCAGAGATTCTTTTTGCAGACGTTTTTAAAAATTCAGTTTCTTTTGGATCTAGGTCTAGTTTTACAACTTGCTTTACCCCATCCATTCCAATAATTACAGGAACTCCAATAGATATTGAAGAAAGTCCATATTCACCACTCAAATTAATTGATGCCATAGTTTGAAGATCTTTTTTCCGAATTATTGCCTGAACAATATCAAAAGTATTTTTTGCAGCTCCAAAGACAGATGCACCCTTGAATAAGACTAGGTCTTTCCAATAATTTCTCAACAGATATGAAATCTCTTCATATTTTTTTTCTTGAAGATTAATTTTTTTGCCGTTAAATTTTGCATTAGAAAACAATGGGACCATCGTAGGACCGTGTTCCCCCATCACCCATCCCTCAATGTTTCCTTGTTTTGTCCCCAATTCTTTTGATAGCAAGTACCTAAATCTACTAGAATCAAGGCCAGAACCTATCCCAATTACATGTTCACGTGGAAATTCTGTTTGTTTTAGAACCTGGTGTGTTATGATATCTACAGGATTAGTAACTATGATTATTTTTGCGTTATCTGCATATCTTCTTAGATTTTTACAAATGTCTGAAACTATGGGAACGTTAAATGGTAATAGTTCATTTCTGTCCTCTTTAATTGCACCTCCGCTAACTGTTATGACAACTACATCAGAATTTTTTATTGATGAGATATCATCAGTTCCCATTACTGATATGAGAGACGTTTCAGGTATGGTATTGACAACATCTAGTGTTTCACCAAGAGCCTTGTTCTTTGTCCTATTGTAAAGTACTATGTCATCAAGACCAGATTGTGCAGTAAGAAATGCCAGTGCTGAACCAACTCGTCCTGCACCAATTATTGAAAGCATTAGTTATTTTACTACTAGTACAGGTACATGAGATTTGTGTACAATCGCATTTGAGATACTTCCCAAAAGAGCTTCTTTAACATTACCAAGCCCTCTAGATCCCATCACAATAAGATCAAACTTGTTTTGTTTTGCAAAATCTACAATTTCTGATTTTGCTTCGCCGTAAAGGATTTTGTGATGAAATACCATTCCATTTTGTGCACAAACACCTTTAGATTTTTCCATAAACTTTACTGCATCTTGTAATAGTTTTGCTTTAAGTGGTGTAACAAGATCACCAAAATGTTGTGGATATATGGAAACAACATGAATTCCGGTAATTGTGGCACCACATTGTCTTGCGATATAGATTGCCTTATCAAGCCCGATAAAAGAATTCTTTGAGCCGTCTAATGGTACTAGAATTTTTGAGATTTTCGTCTTTATCATGTATTATTTTGATACAGGTATACTTTATCAACATCTCTGATTATCGCAGGCAAAAACCAACTGGTTTCCTTTTATATCCCTAGATTATTATTGAGGAAAGAAGGACAAAAAAGAATCAAAATGAGTTCACCACAAGTTATCTATTCACATTTGAAAGAAGTCAGAGATCTTAAGGTAGACAAGATATTAAAGAAAGCAACTACTATTGATCCATCTTATTCCATATCAAAGACTGTAGGAGTTTTAGTAAATTCCGATTCCTACGAAGTTTTCTGCATGGATGGCAAAGATGTCCTCACAATTAGTGCCCGCGAACTTTTAGGCGCCAAGGATATCGAAAACATGAAGATAAAACCACTTTTAAGAAAGATTCAGCCTCTAACAAGAAAAGATACTGTAGAGAAAGCAGCTGCAATTTTGTCCCATTATAGAATGCGTTCAGTTCCAGTAGTAGAAAGTAATGAGATTGTAGGAGTAGTTAATGGAAAAGACATAATAGAATTATTACATAAACAGAATTTGAAATGGGTACCAGCAAACAACATACTAACTGCAGACCCAATAACAATAACCAGTACAGATTCTCTTGCTACCGCAAGAAGACTAATGATAACAAAAAGAATTGATCATCTTCCAGTAGTCAAGAACGGTAAAGTTTCTCAAGTAATTACATCAATGCATTTGTTGCAAGTAATAAAACCGGGAGAAAGAATCGGAATGGGATTAAGAGGCGTCGATTTGCAAAAAAAATACAAATCAGATATTGGAAATATTGGTAGTACACGCATTCCAAATCTTAACACCAATGCACCACTTAGTACAGTAATAGAAGCAATGCTAAAGAATGACTCATCATGCTGTTTGCTCACTTTATGGGACCATGTACATGGAATTATCACTTTCAAAGATATAATCAACTTGCTTGAATCAAAAGTACCAAGTGAGGTCCCATTATTCATTGTGGGACTACCAGAAGATTACAGTAGTGCCGAGATTGTAAAAACAAAGTTTGACAAGATAATTAGAAATCTTACCAAGGTATACCCAGAGGTAGAACAAGCCAAGGCATCAATCAAAACAATACACAATCCAAATACCAATAGACCACATTACGAAGTTTCAGTCAGGGTATTCAGTCCATACAGAACATACAACTATACAGAAATGGGATGGGACCTCTCAAAAGTTTTCGATAGTCTAGGTAGCAAAGTAGTCAGAAACTTGACCCAACGCAGCAAGAAACGATGGAAGACTACAATTAGAAAAATAGACAAAAAAGATATTTTCTAAATCAAAAATATCACTATTTATGCGATGACGTTCTACACATATGCGATAGTTATGGATGGAGATCAATTTTGGAAACAAAAGGTCTGTTCAGACTGTAGACGAATGAAATGCCAGAAAGGATGCAATTGTGATTGTCATTGGGATAAAAACAACATCTGATTTTACCTTATTGTATTACATATAGCAAATCCAATCAAAGAATGATTATCAAGTTTTAAATTATGATCAGGGCTACAATATGCCAAACATGCAGCGTGATTTACAACTAACTTTTAGAATGGCCATTAGCTTCCTAGCCCTTACGCTGATCTATCTTACGTTTTTGGGTTTTATTGCAATGTATTTTGGATTGGGAATTCTTCCAATTTCAATTATTGCGGGATTAATGATAGGCGCACAGTGGTACTTTTCAGATAAAATAGTCCTATGGAGTACCGGGACTAAATTAGTAACTAAAGAAGAGTATCCAATACTGCACCAAATAATTGAAAATCTTGCACAAAAAGCAAATCTTCCAAAGCCAAAGGTAGGAATAATGACAAGTGATATTCCAAATGCATTTGCGACAGGAAAGGGTCCAAAGAGTTCCGTAATAGTAGCAAGTTTAGGAATATTGAAAATACTAGATAGGGATGAGCTTGAAGGTGTTTTGTCACATGAGATGACCCATATCAGAAACCATGATGTTACAATCATCACACTTGCAAGTTTGTTTTCAACAATTGCATGGTTTTTGATGCAGTCGTCCATGTTTAGTACAATGTGGGGAGGCGGTTACGGTTATGGAGGAAGACAACAACAAGGAGGAAATGCATTTCTTGTTCTCATTGTAGCTGGAATAGTTTGGTTTCTAAGTTTCCTGATAATAAGAGCCATATCTCGATACAGAGAATTTGCTGCAGACAGAGGTGGAGCTTACCTTACAGGAAAGCCAATGAATCTATCACGTGCTCTAATGAAGATAAGTGGAGAAGTAAAGGTTGCACCAACTCAAGAATTAAAGAAGATTGAAGGTATGAATGCATTTTTCATCATACCGGCAATGTCAGGGGAGACTATTGCAAGGTTCTTTTCCACACATCCACCAGTTACAGAAAGAGTAAAACGATTGATGAGAATCGAGCAGGATCTTCGTAACTCGGATAAATTAGGAATATAATTGCAGATTAATCAAAATAAATTCAATAAAAAAAATCTCTGAGAGGCTTTTATAGTTGCACAACCTGTAAGAGAGTTATGAAGTCCAGAACATATCGAGCATCATTTGGACTATTAACATTAGTTGCAATATCTTGTTTATCGTATGGGATTCCAAGCACTATGACAGCGTACGCACAGTCTACAATACAACAACATTGTACTGCTTCCAATCCGTGTATGAACATATGTGGAGATCATATCTGTGCTCCAGGCGAATTTGCCCAGATGAAAGCAAATGCTACTCAAGTAAAATTGAACAATACAGTATCATCGGCTTTGCCTACGCCGGCAGTAGGACAGCCAACAGTAAACATCGTAGGAGGAAAGGTATCATACACGGCAAAAGCTTCTGATGGAACAATCGTGGTAATAAGAACAGGCATTCCATTATCAGGTCAGGCATTACCATTAGGAATCGTATTCAAAGATTCCAATGGAAATTTCATACAACATCAAAATTATGCAATTATTATAACACAAGACAATTTTACTATATTATCAGTAACCGCAGGACATACACATACTGGATCAGACACTCAAACTACATCAATTCTAGGTTCTAACAATCCCCTGTCTATTCATATAACACTTAATGGAGTAGGCCTTCCAACCGCGGATCCATCAACATGGACAGGAGTCAAAGGAGAAGTGTTAAGCTTTTCACAGACTCCAGACATACTAACATCAACAACACCTGCAGTACCAACAAATGCTACAGCACCTACATTACCAATTTCAAATATGACTAATACTATAAGTACACCAGCAGTGTCATCAGCTAATGCAACAGTACCAGAATTTGGCCCAGTGGTTTCAATAGTTCTTGCAATTGCAATAACGGCAATAATTTCAGTGTCGGCAAAGACTAGAATATTTCCAAGGCTCTAAACATCTTTTCATTTCTTCTTTAAAATATTGTTTACATTCTAAAAAGGGAGCATCTAGGTTATTAATAAAAAGTAAAAAACAATTACTTGACTATGAGCAAATTTTCCGTCATGGTAGAATTATCACGTATAAGAATAATTGAAAAATAAATAATCGTAAGTCCTAGCTACAGCCAAGGCTTGTCATTATTTTTCCCACTACAGAAGATGGTATAGTGGAATTTGCAAGTACAGATTTTACTGTATTACATACAGAATAGGGTACTGGTGATGGAGTCGGAATAGGTATTGGTATTGGGCTTGGAGATACAGAAGGAGTAGGTATGGAAGAAGATACAGAATCAGTTGAAGATGTAGAATTTGTTTTCACAGTTGAATTTGTAGAAGAGACAGGGTTTGTTTTCACAGTTGAGTTTGTAGATGCAGGTACAACATTTTTTCCTGCACCATGAACAATTTGAGATTGATTAAGATGTTCTTGCATCTTGCTCCATTCGCCAGGTGCACACATATGATCCCCGCACACCATACTGTTACCAAATCTTGCAGTAAGATGTTGATCATTCAAATAAGAATAGTCTCGTTTTACCAGAGTTGCTCCTGAAGCAGGAAATGTCTGGCCTAAGATAGACAACATCAAAATGACCATTACCGTGGCAGAGAGTATTGTCTTTTTTACATCATATGACATTGGAATTATTTGGTAGGTTTTTTATTTAAGAATATCTTCAAATATCATCATGGTTACAGGCACAATCATAGAATGTTAGCATTTTTTGAGATAGATTATCATTTTTGATATTTACTCACTCAAGTCAAATACCATGAATTGTTAAACGTATTCATGGGATTGAAAATAGAAGAACTCTTAGTTGGAAGGTACATGTCAGAGTATCCAATATCAGTAAAGCCAGACATTCCATTTGAGACGGTTGTTGAATTTATGGCAGAGAGTAGATTTGCCACATTGATTGTCATGGAAGAAGAAAAATCAATGCCAATTGGAATTTTTACAGAAAGAGATATTATCAAACATGTAGTTTCTGGCAAGTCTATGAACCAGAGCATCAAGCAAGAACTCATCCAGCCATTTATTTCTGTAACACCAGATACCACCATCGTTGAAGCCGCAAGGTTAATGATAATTAAAAAGTCAAGGATTCTAGTATTTGTAGATGCTGACAAACTTGTTGGAACAATTACTGCTTCAGATATGCTTAGAGCGTTTGGAGAAACAGATAAAGCTCCAAGTTTAGAAAAAGTGATCAGTAAAACTGTCTACCATTGTCCATTTGAGACCACAGTTCTAGATGCCGTAAAATTACTAGATGAGAAAAATATTGGAAGTGTATTAGTTACTCGTGATTCCTTGTATGGCATATTTACACAGAGAGATCTGGTCAGAGTTCTTGCAAAGGAAGAAGATTTGCAAGGCAGTGTAGGAAACTATTCTTCATTTCCGCTCATCACTGCAGATAGAAATATTTTGGCAAACGAGGCTGCAAAAATCATGGCATCAAAGAACATCAAAAGATTAGGACTGACAAAAAATGACTCTCTCGTAGGAATTGTCACTGCAAGAGATATTGTTGATGCATATCAGATGAATATGTGATGAACATCAACAGGGATAGTTTAAGATTATTCTTTTTATAAGACAAAATTACTAGGATAGTGTTTAAGATTATGCAAAAATCTAAAATAAAAAAAACCGACATGCCAAAAAATCCAAATGTATTACTCCTAGGCCTTCCTGGACCAGGACTCATAGGAACTATGGCAATGACTTACATCATTCATTCATTAAAAATGGATTTGATTGGCGAGATAGAGACCAATCCTGCATCAATTGTGTTCATCGATAACGGTCAAATTGTAGGACCTGTTAGAATTTACAAAAGCGGCAAGATATTTGCAATACTATCAGACATACCAATAGACTACGATAATGCAGTAGACTTTACAGATGCAATAGTAGATTTTTCAAAAAAGAACAATATCGATCTCATCATATTCACTTCAGGTATTCATGTACCTGATAGAAACATAGCAAATCTAAAGACGTATGGATTAGTAACAGACGAAAAGCTTGAAAAAATACTTTATGACAACGAAATACCAAAGTTTCTTTCAGGAGTAATAAGTGGACCCGATGCTACGATTCTTACACAATTAAAAAGTTCAACAATACCAACTATTGCTTTACATACTGAATGCAATTACTTTTTCCCAGACCCAGATGCAGCCATGCAGACTATCAAGATCTTGTCACATATTATAAAAATAGAAATAGACTTGACAGAGTTTAAGAAACAAATTGATTACCTAAGACTTCAAAATCGTCAGCTTATGGAAGAGACTCTAAATGTTTTACAGGCACAAAGAGAACAACCAACAACTCCTCCGCAGATATACAAGTGATATACATGTCCGACTTTGCATCATTCATTGAAAAACAGATGAACTCCTTTTTTGGAGACGCACACTTTGATGATTTCATACACAAAGAATTGGTCCCTCTCTCACATATCAAAGAAAAACATTCAAGTTGGATTTTAGAAGTGGACCTGCCACTTGTCGATAAGAAAAACATAGAGATCACATTATTGGATGAACATCTTACTGTAAAAGCTAAATTAACCAAGATATATTGTATTTCTCGCGGCAGTTCAGTAACAGAGTTTGATTATTTTAAAAAAACCATTAAACTTCCGAGCGGCATAAACACAAAGCAAATTTCTGCGATATTCAAAAATGGAATTTTAAGGATCACAATGCCAAGACTAGCAAACGGTAAAAAGATATCAATTGAATAATAGAAAAACCGTTTTCATAATAAAAGCAAATGGTCAGAAAGTTCCATTTAACCCTCACAAAGTTGTCGTCACATGTAAAAGAGCAGGGGCAGACAGAAAACTTGCAAGAAGAGTATCAGAGGCAGTGGGTTCCAAAATCCGCGATGGTATGAGTACAAGAGAGGTTTACCGGCTTGTACTTTCACTGTTATCACAATTTGAAACAGGAGGTGCAACAAGTCACAGATATAGACTAAAAGAAGCAATCATGAAACTCGGTCCTTCAGGATTCATCTTTGAGAATTATGTAAGTAGAATTTTAGAAGAATATGGATATCAAATTAAAAATCTAAGAAAAACAATCCAAGGCAGATGTGTAATACATGAGCTTGACATAATTGTCTATCATGTAAATACTAAAAAGAAATCATTTGTAGAATGCAAATATCATAATTATCCTGGAGTTTTTACAGGATTAAAGGAATCATTGTACACTCATGCACGGTTTTTAGATCTTAATGATCTCTTTGATGGAGAGATACTGGTATGCAATACCAGAGTATCAAAAGAAGTTATCATTTATGCGTCATGCATAGGACAGCAGGTTGTATCATGGAGATATCCACCAAACAAAAGTCTTGAGACCATGATACAGGATAAGGGATTGTACCCGATAACGATTTTACCACTGACTAGAAATGAGTTGAATTCCATCTCAGAAAATAATATCATGATAGCAAAGGATTTACTAGAAATAGACAAAAATCAACTATCTGCAAAAACCAGAATATCAGTAGAGAGAATAAATAAAATTCAAGAAATAACTGCCCAGATAATCACTAAATTTTATTCTGATAAGACATGATAATTACACATTATAGGAACTGACCAATTTTTATACGTAAAAAAATTTAATTATTTTTTGTGTCCGGCCAATGTACAAAATATGCAAAGGGCATAATATTTACTCCAGATATCTCGTACACAGCCACATTTACAATCACATTTTCTTAGTTTCAATTCTAGATTATTCTTTTGAAACATGTAAAAATAAATCTAGTGAACAATTGTAACGGGGCAAGTAGCATGCTCTGAGACATGTCTTGCTGTACTTCCAAGTCTTTTCAATGATGAAATACCAGTAAGCTTTCTGCTACCCATTACAATTAGATCAATTTTTGATCTTTTTGCCTCTTTTAGAATCGCATCTGATACATCATCGTGAACAATTTTGTAAAATGCTTTTGCCCCTTCTTCTCTACATTTTTCAGTAATTTTTTTAATTTCTTTTTCACCTTGTTCCGTAAGTGCCTGTACAACTCGTTGATAATTCATAACAGCAGTCCCTGAAAAAACAGAGTCACTTATGGGATAATAAACTGGAATTACCATTAACAGTTTAAGATCAGCATTAAAATTTCGTGCAAGATCTTTTGCCAAGTCTAATGCTTTCTTGGATAACGGTGAGCCATCATATGGAACCAGTATATTTTTAATCAACAATTAGAACAGTTCCTTTACTTTACTTTTGTATGCTTCAACGATTGTTCCAAATTCTGCAAAATCACTTTGAGACGGACTTTGCATTCTCATGGCAAGTTGAGAGATAAAGACAGTCAGTGCATTTCCGACCATCATGTTAAAAGTCAACTCAGATAGATCTCGAACTGCAGGAAATGCCACTTTAAGAAATGGCAAGTATGCTTTGGTTTGATTTAGCATAAGTTCCATATTATTCTCAATTGCCATTTTGACGTCATGTGAGATTGTCATTCTAATTCACCGAGACTACATAAGGGTCTGATTTATAGTGTCTTGAGCATAAAAATACCATATTTCCGTTCAACACCTTGGCTGTAATTGAAATTCCATTTAGTTCTTTCTTACATACATGACAGGTGAGTGGTTTGACATCGGATTTTATCAATTTCTTTTGTGGTCTCACAAACAAATCCTGAGCTATGAAGACGTCTGCCATAGCCATAAAATGCATTTTTAATTTATTAAACTGATCTACATTATCAGGAATGATTTTCAGTGATTATCACATGTGATAATCCTGGTAGAAACTTTATACCAAATCAAACAATTTTTTCATATGACTATTGCACGTGAGATAATGTCGAAAAAGATAGTTACAATTGAATCAAGTGTATCAGTTGCAGAGATTGCCAAAATTATGGAAAAAAATAGGGTAAGCAGCGTAATCATAACAAAAGATCAAAAACCATTTGGAATAGTAAGCGAAAGAGATCTTGTCTCAAAAATCATAGCATCAAACAAGAAACCATCCGAAGTGAAGGTATTAGATATCATGTCATCTCCCCTTGTTGCAGTAAGTCCACTTACACCTGCTGATGAAATTGCAGAAAAAATGTTAGACAAAAAAATTAGAAGAGTTATAGTAATGGACATGGACCAGCCATCAGGAATTATAACTGTAACAGATTTTGTCAAACACCTACATGGCCTACTTGCCGATAATGAAAAGTACAAGCAAGGTCTATATCAACAACTAATAGAAGATTGGGAACATTGGATGTCGTAGGTTTTTCGATAAGATTTAACGTCAATTGTTTATTTTGAGGCTTTAACACTTGCATGAATTATCGATAACTAATGTGACGGAAATAACGTTTACATCATTGGACGTTCTAATCAAACCATGAATTTTGATCATGTTCTTACTACCGGCAATACCGAGATTATAGTACGTTTGTTAATTGCAACGGGTCTTGGTGCAATAGTAGGATTAGAAAGACAATTAAAAAAAAGACCGGCTGGTCTTCGAACGCATATGCTAGTTTCTCTTGGAGCCGCAATTTTTACTACCATTGGACTTTCACTTGAGCCGAACACATCAAGAATAGCTGAGGCAATTGTAGCAGGTATCGGATTTCTTGGAGCAGGCGTAATAATTGCACAGGGTGGTAAAGTACGCGGAGTGACCAGTGCTGCAACGTTATGGGCAGTTGCAGGTTTGGGTTTGGTTGTAGGAGTAGGAGAATACATACTTGCAGTAATTATTACAGCTATAATTTTTGGAACATTGCTAATTGACAGGATAAAAACATTCTCAGAAGGTGGAACATATGAAGAAGACAGAGATTAAACCACGCCAATTATGAGAAAATTTTACAGGTACCACCAATGATAACAAGATGTCAAGTTTTTATGTATGATTTTTGTACTGGATGTATTGGATAAGTTTTCTGCAAAAGACATAATGAAGCATCAGGTTGTCACTGTTGATTCTTCCATGTCGGTTATGGATACAGCAAAAATAATGGACGATGCGGGAATTGGTTGCGTTATAGTAATTGAAAATAACATAGCAGTTGGAATAGTAACTGAGCGCGATTTTGTCAAAAGAGTAGCAGCTCGTGGAATTCCGTTCACTACTCCAATCAAACAAGTAATGTCTGCGCCATTAATCGTAGTAAACCCTGAAGAAAATATTTGGGAAGTGGCAGAACTTATGAAACAAAGAAGAATTCACAAAGTCCCCATAGTTCATCAAAATCTCCTAGTTGGGATAGTTACAACATCTGATCTTACAAGAATATGCAGTGTCGGTTCAGATTCTGAAATGCGAAGGATAACAGATCAGATCATTTTAAGAATGAAACCTGCGGACAAGTAACATATTCTTACAAATATTTCAACACAATAAAACTAACTTGATGCAATTGCCCTAACAATATCAGTCTTTGTCACTATGCCCACCAAGAGTTTCCCCTTGACTACAGGCAATCCACTTATTCCATGTCTTATCATCAAAAGTGAAACGTTGGATACGTCATCAGATACATCAACAGTGATTGGATTTGCAGTCATAATATCAGCTGCAATGAAGGTTAAAAGATAACTTAGTTGATTAGCACGATATTCGTTTGGATTTGCGGTCAAACGATAGTTTTCCACTTCAGAAGGATCACCAAACTGCTTTAACCAAAGAGGCATCTTGGCAGGTATGAAATCTCGATGCGTTATAATGCCAACAGGTTGCCTGCTTCTTTCTACAACAACCCTGGAAATTTTATTATTGACAAGTACACTTTCGACATATAGTAGCGAGTCTGCAGGTTTTACAGTAATTACATTTTTTGTCATAATTTTAGATACGGGGAGTAATCCAGTGGCTTGTGTTAAAAACACTGATGCCAAATCAGTTTTTGTGATAATTCCAGATAGAGTTTTGTCTTTTTTTAGTACAATTACTGAGCTTATTTTATTTTCAAGCATTATTTTAGCACAGTCGTATAATGTAGATCCCTCTTGGGTGGTAACAAGATCTTTAGACATTACATCAGATACACGTGATGATTCGAGTGGTTTTGCATCTATTCTATAAATGGATTTTACAAGGTCTTTTTCAGTAAGTATCCCTATCGGTTTTTCTTTTTCTGATACAATCAACCTGCTTATTCTGTGTTTTAATAAAATCGCTCTTGCTTCCAAAAGACTAGTCCTAGGAGTAACAACAACAGTCTTTTTTATTATTTGACTAATACTGTCATTTTTTAATTTCAACATACGTTCTATCTTAGTGGTAGATTATAGGCTTTTTACAAATCTCATTTTTGATAATAAGTTTCCATATATGGAATCATATTTATTCAATCACGTTTGGAAATTAGCTATCAAGTTAAATCTCAATCTTTGTTACAACAATCCATGATACCAGATCTGCTAAATGAACCAGTCTCCAAGTTTACAAATAAAAAAATGACTACAGTTGCAAGCGATCTTACTATTCAAGATGCTGCAAGAGCAATGACAGAATCAAAGGTAGATAGCATATTAGTTTTTAAAAAAAACCAGATAATAGGCATGGTAACAGAAAAGGACATTTTACATGACATAGTAGCAAAGGGATTAGACCCATCCAAGACAACTCTTGGAGAAATTGCAAAGAGTCCTCTCATCACCATAAAAAAGACTGCACCAGTAAAAGATGCTTTAGAAATAATGAAAAAGTATGACATTAGAAGACTAGTAGTAGTAGATAAACGACCAATTGGCCTTATTACTCAAAAGATGGTATGTGGAAATCTTACCGAAAACCAAATTGTACTGCCAGAACTTGAAATTCCAGACAAAACATCATGCCCATATTGTTCTGAGAATTTTGAGAACAATAAGAAATTAGGCGTACATATCTACAAGATTCACATCAAATCCAAATGAAAGGATGATTTAATTTAATATAATCATATAACAGGCGTTGCATTATATTCAAAACATGGACATTAAACGACAACCTCATCCAATAAAACAAGAGCCTACACGAAGTATAAGCTACAGACTTCCAGAGCACATTATTGAGGAATTAGAAATAGAATCTCAGCAAAAGGAGATATCACAAAATGTTTTGGTTAAACAAATTTTAGAAAAATACATCGTGTGGGATAGATTTGCAAAGAAGATGGGCATGATTCCAGTTCCCAAAGAGATTCTCAAAATATTAGGTGAGAAGATGGATGGTGCTACAATAAATGAGATAATACGAGAAATGACTCCAGTGATAAAAGACTGGATAATATTCAAGAAGGGTGGATATGATTTGAAAAAATCAATAGAATCGATGGAGGAATACATGAGGGCTTCTAGTATGACATCAGATCATAGAGTCGAAGGAGATGTTCATCATTTTGTAATTCAACACAATCTTGGAATACGTTGGTCGCTTTTTACTGAACTTTTATTAAAACAAATCTTTCACGAGTTTCTGCCAAATCTTGTTATGAAATCCCGTACTACGGCAAATACCGTAGTTGCAAGTATTGCATTAGGTTCAGATTTTAACGAACATTCAAGATAGAATATTTTGAAAATAAAATATTTGTAAAAATTATTCTAACTTACGGTTACCACACCAATTCGCCATGGGTGGATTGTACAATAGTAATGATATACGCCTGGCTTGTCAAATTTGTAGGAAAATGTATCTCCAGTATTTAACAATCCGCTGTTAAATGATGATATAATATTTCCCTGAGAATCAATACTTTGAATATCATGTTTAAGACTGTCTTGATTTTGCCAAGTAACAGTAGTTCCAGGAATTACCTCTAAGTTAAGAGGCAAATAGAAACCATTACTTGCGGTAGCAGAGTTTCCGTTTGGAATAATGATTTTAGCATTATTTGAAACATTGATTGTCGGAATCGGATCATTTCCAATTAAAAGATAATTCATAACAAACTTTTTGTTGGCATCTTGCATGTTAGCAGTTACCTTCCACATGGAACCACTTCCAGTGGCAAAGAGTCGAGTTCCATCAAAAGATACTGCAAATACATCATTAGAAACTGTTTGTGCAGGACCTGCTCCATGGAATGAGCCATCATTGTTATATGTGAAATTCCATTGTGTACCAGTAAATCGCGCCACTATTAGACCATCAATTCCCTTGACAAGAATTGCCCCTTTGTCAATAGTAGAAGCATCAGTGATAGAAAGGTGCATGCTAGATGTATCAAGGGATGGATTGTCAGCATTGACTACAGCAGCTCCGCTGCCTTTTATTTGATAAGTCGAGTCGGCATAAGCTAGACCAGAGGATATGACCACTAGACTCAAAATCAATCCCAAGACAATAGCCTTCATTTTCAGATCATATTGGCATGTACCCTATATAATTAACATATCCATTATTCAAGCATGATAATCACTTTTTGATAATAATACACAATTCTAAAAAAGAACAACCAAGTGACGTTAAACAATGGTTTCATTTCCCTATGATGTAACAGAAGACAGAGTACGATTTCAAAAATCAGTAATTGATGGTGATATGGGGTATTATGATACGGTTACAAGAAAATTCATACCGCAGGAGACTTTGGATTCACTTCTTGAAAACATAATTCCTCAAAAAGATCATTTGATCGCCGATAACGATCCCCGGTTATCCCAGTCATTGAACAGAATTAGAAGAAACTTGTCAATATACCAAAGAAATCCAAGTGATTCGTATGCTCAGATATTTCTCAAGTATCTATCAAACAGATATCTTGGTTCAATACGTGAACAAAAAATAGATGCTGCCATACTGTTTGTTGACGTAGTTGGTTCTACCAAACTTTCAGCGCAACTATCAGCATCAGAATTGTCATCACTGATCAGAGTATTTTCTCAAGAGATGTCAATTGTAATTTCAAGACATGGAGGATTTGTTCTAAAATATGCAGGAGATGCAGTAATTGCATATTTTCCTGCAACAACTGAGTTTGGAAATGCGACTGAGAATGCAATAAGATGTGGAAAATCCATGAACTTGATCATATCCCAATCAGTAAACTTTGCTTTTCAAGACTTTGCATTACCACCAATTCAAGTTCGAATCTCAATTGATTTTGGAAATAACGAGATCGTATTTTTGGGTCCAGAACCTGATTTAATTGGCCACACTATCACTATTACTTCAAAAATGATAAGACTTGCAAAACCTGGTCATATGGTAATAGGAGAGAATGCATACAAGCAATTGACAGGACAATATACATCAAATTTCATTCCTGCAGGTAATGACATCATTTGGGATTATACTGACCCTGAAACAGGAAAGATATATCCCATTTACTTTACAAGAGAAGGTACATAACAAATGGAACAAACAAGCAAGAAATATGGTCTGTCAGACCTTGAGCGATTTGTAGAGATTGGAAACAGGTCGCTTTTAGTAAAGGGAAGATCCGGTACGGGTAAAGAAACACTTTGTTTTGAGCTTGCAGGAGGTAAAGTAAAAGAGTATAACGTAATTTTCATCACAAGAAATCAAACCGATAAAATACTTTACAGAAGATTTCCCTGGATTACAGATTTCATCCTACCATCAAACGTTGTAGAGATATCTCCAGAAGATGCAGTCTTGACTGACCCATCTTTTGTCATATCTGCAATTGTAAACGCAATAGCAAATTCGTCCAAGAAAGTAAAGGATCCATTTCTGGCATTAGAGAGTGTTAGAAAACCGTTCATCATACTTGATGTCTGGGATTCAGTTTCAAGAGAAATGAATGCATTAGATAGAATGAGAGCTGAGAAACTTTTGACGTCGCTTGCTGAAAAATATGACGGATTCATCATTTTCCTAAGCGAGCAACAAGATACTGCATCTCTAGAATACCTTGTAGATGGCGTAATAGAAACATCCCAGCGTTATTACAAGACATATAGAATTAGAGAAATCAGTCTTGAAAAATTAAAAGGAGTTCCAATCAAGAGACCAAAAATTCCATTTACACTTCAAAATGGCAGGTTCCAATCATTTTCAAACCTTCGAAGCGCAATGAAAACTGCTTCAAAGTTTGTTCCAACCCCCAACCCAAATTCCAAATATTCTACAGGAAGCAAGGATTTTGATGCAAAGTTAAACGGCGGTTTTAGAAGAGGAGCTGTAATAGGAATAGAAATTGATAGCGATGTAGATCGTTTTGCTTTTGTTCCGCTATTATCACCATTAGCACTAAACTTTATGGTACAAGAAAACTCTGTTTTGATATCATCTTCATCAGACCAGGATGTTAGTGCAGTTGTAGATTATCTAACTCCATATGGAGACAAAGATTCGTTGAAGAATTTCAAAATATTTGGTCATACTTTTGGCTCAAAGTCTGACTACATCATAGAAAGAGAAGGCCTGGATTTTGAATCCATAAACAATGAGTGGCAAAAAACCTACCAGAGTCTAAAAAAGAATGGCAAACCACTTTTAATGTCAATAGATTACAGCTTCCTAGAATTGGCCTACCAGTCAGAAGAAAAATTAATCTTAAAATCATTAATTGAAAATTCAAGAATGATCAGACATAACAAAGATCTCCTTGTAGTAATTTCACGCCCAGGTTACAAATCATTAGAAATTATGAAGAGTGTATGCGATTTACATTTGAGAATGTTTGATCATGAAGGAACAATTTTCCTTTCAGCATTAAAACCACAATTATTCTTGTGCAATATGCAATCAAGTTTTGAAAACGGCTATCCTCAGTTAGTCTTAGAAGATTCAGTGTAGAATAAAATCGTACAAATCATTACGACATACGCATATAAAAATTATTGACGAAAATTGTACCTAGATTGCTTTTTCGTTTTCTGCACCGGTTGCAATATCAATTGCTTTTGATAATTGATACATGAAGATCTTACCTACTTTTGTATTATCTCGTATGATTTTTACTACCTGTTCCTCATCTTTTGATTCAACAATTACTGTTACAATATACTTGTCTGAAAATTCAGGAATGAATGTCTCAGTACCTTTTGCTGCATGGAGTGCATGCGCTGTTGTTTTTCCTCTTCCTCTAACTTTTTGAATAGTAATGCCTCCAACTTGAATTGCCTTTAATCCATCACTGATAGCTTTGATATCATTTTGTGGTACAACTGCATCTATGCGAATCATGACAATTGGAACAGAATTTGGACTAAATAATATTTACTAAACAGATCAGATTACCTGCTCGTCTTTTTTTGGAGTCTGAATATCATATGCTTCTGAGACGGGAATTACAAATATTTTTCCAAACTTTGAGGATGAGCGGATTGCTTCAATTATCTCATTTTTCTTATCGTCTGCCACTACTACTTCTATGATGAATCTGTCTCCAAATTCAGGGGTAAAAATTTCTGTTCCTTTTGATGCATGAATTTCGCGTGCTGCTGTTCTACCTCTTCCCCACCCTTTGTAGGCAGTAATTCCACCTACTGACAATTTCTTTAATGCGTCGCTGATTGATTTAATTTGATTTTCTGGGAGTATTACTTCAATTTTTAGCAAGATGTAAGTGAATGAAAATCCGATATTAAAAAATCTTATGGAGTAAGATTGAATAGATCATAGACCAATAAAAACAATATTTTTTTATACAGCATCTTTTCTAAGAAAGAAATCTTGCCAATTGACACAGGAGACACAGCATGGATGCTGATAGCTTCCAGTCTTGTATTGTTAATGATCCCAGCCTTGGGGTTATTTGAAGCAGGATTACTCCGACGAAAAAATACTGTTTCAATTTTTATGCAAATCTTCTTTGGATTAGCAATTCTCAGTGTCATGTGGTTTACATTCGGATTTAGTTTATCATTTGGTCCAGATACCGGAATGGGTCTTACTGGAAACATGGATTGGACATTCCTCAAAAATGTCCCGTATGATTCAGGTTTGCATTATGCACCTACAATTCCAGGAGTTTTGTTTGCAAAATTTCAGATGATGTTTGCAGTTATCACACCTCTGCTTTTGACTGGTGCGATTGCAGAGAGGATGAAGTTTAGTGCCTATATCATTTTCATTGTTGCTTGGAGTGGCTTGATTTACTATCCTCTAGTTCACTGGATTTGGGGAGGCGGATGGCTTGGTCAGATGGGTGTAGTAGATTTTGCAGGAGGTATCGTCATACACACAAGTGCAGGCATGGGAGCACTTGCAGCTGCTCTAGTTCTTGGAAGAAGATTAAACTACGGTCCATCGATCATGATTCCACACAGCATACCCATAGCAGTTCTAGGTTCTTCATTATTATGGCTGGGATGGTTTGGATTTAATGCAGGTAGTGCATTAGCGTCAGGAAGTTTAGCAGGTAATACAATTATCAATACTCATATTGCATCATCAATTTCTGCATTAATTTGGGTAGGTCTTTCATGGATGCGTACAGGCAAACCCAGTGTAATCGCAGCAATTAACGGAGCAATTGCAGGACTTGCAGGTATCACACCAGCTTCTGGTTTTGTAAGTGTAGAGCACGCATTTGTTTTAGGAATTGCAATTGGAATAGGTTCGTATCTTGCAGTGTTATTCTTCAAGGAACATCTCAAGATTGATGATGCATTAGATGTAAGTTCAGTTCACGGTGTTGCTGGAATCATAGGTTCACTTGGAATTGGAGTCTTTGCAAGTACACTAGTAAATCCATCAGGTCCAAACGGATTGCTATTTGGCAACCCACACCAGTTACTCATACAAGCTATAGGTGTAGGAGTTGCAGGGGTAATGGGATTCTTTGGGACTTTTGCCATAATGAAAGTCATAGACAAATTAATTGGAGTCAGAGTATCTGCCAAAGTAGAAGAAGCAGGTCTTGATATTGAAGAGCATGCAGAACGGGCATACTCTGATGAAGACGAGTTTGGCAAGATGTAGATCAGATTTTCAAGATAGAGAATTAGCCATTTTACTTTAATAGTCCTCATACTGATTCTAATCTATGATTAAAATTCCAGCCAAAGTCCAAGAGATGTTAAAAGGTCAAAAGTTCATAGTTGTTGGTTCTGTAGATGCCAACGGTCTTGCAAATTTCTCTCCAAGAACTTCATTTTATTTCACAGATACTGCAGTTTATTGGTTAGACTTTTTCAAACACAAGTCACAGGGAAACTTCAAGACTATTCCATGGGTTAGTGTTGGAGTGTTTGATAAAAAGGAGCTCAAGGGATATCAAATGAAAGGTAAAGTTGCATTTGTAACAGAATCTAAAGAAAAATCGAGAATAACAGACGTCATAGCTCGTTCTGTAACTGGAAAGACATCAAGCAAGATATTTGAGAGAATTAGTCAAAACAAGACTCCAGATGTTATCATGTTTACTCCAAAGGCAGTATACTCACTTGATCCAAAAGAAGAATCAGGTATTGCCATGATAATGGACAAAGACGGAGAAACAATCTCTCTCCTAGGAAGATAATTTCTTTTTAAGAATATCAAGTGTGGTTGCAGGGTCTGCTTTTCCCTTAGTTTTTCGCATGACTTTACCTACAAGATAATTAATAGTGTCAGGATTTTGTCTTGTTTCTGCTACAGCTTTTTCTTCTTCTTTGAATACCTCATCGATTATTTTTTCAATAGAACCTACATCGCTTACATGCCCCAAGTCAAGACTAGATATCACATCTGTGAGAGATTTTCCAGTCTTCATCATTTCATGTAATGCAAGTTTACCTGAATTTCTTGTCAATTTGTTATTTACAATAGAATCTGCAAGTTCAGTTAGATGTTTTGCAGTAATTTTTAGTTCAAGTTTCTTTTCTCTGGTATCTGCAAATCCCATCAGATCAGTTGTTATAATATTTGCAATCTCTTTTGCGTTTTTTTCATTGTACGAGTTTTCAAACAAATCAGAATAGAATCTATCTGATGATAAAACATCTGCCACTTGGGCAGGAATTCCATATTGTGAGATATATCGTTCTCTTTTTGCAACAATGCTTTCCGGCATGTGTTTTTTTATGCTTTCAATTGATTCATTTCTAATCAGAACTATTGGAATATCTGCCTCAGGCAAGTATCGATAGTCTTCTTCCTCCTCTTTTGATCTTGCTGAGACTGTAATTCTCCTTGCATCATCCCAGTGTCTAGTCTCGGCAATAACAAGAATACTTCTTTCAAGAAGACTTTGTTGTCTTGTAATTTCAAAATGAAGTGCTTTTTCTATATCTCTAAAAGAACCGACGTTTTTTATCTCAACTCTGTTTCCTTGACCTTCAGATATGTTTCCATCAACTCTCATTGCACCTTCAAGATAAGGATCTGACACGCCTATGTTTTCAACCAAATCTGCCAACACATTTAGAAACACACGAACTTGTTTTGGTGTTTCAAAGTCTGGCTCTGTCACAATTTCTACAAGAGGGGTACCTGCTCGGTTGTAATCCACAAGTGTCAGCATAGATTTTCCTTCATAGACTAGCCTTCCAGGATCCTCTTCAAGCTGGATTCTTCTGATTCGAATTTCCTTTCCTTCAATGGTAATTTTTCCGTCCGAGCCGATACTGGTAGGGCCGTATGCGTTATACTGAGTTATTTGAAAGTTCTTTGGCAAATCAGGGTAAAAGTAATTTTTCCTAAAAAAGCCAATCTTTTCAGGAATCTTACATCCTAGTGCAAGAGATATCATCGCTGCTTTCTCTACTGCTTTTTTGTTCAACATTGGCAACGAGCCTGGAAGTCCTGCACATACTGGGCAGATGTTTGAATTTGGTTCGAGATTCCTATATTCTGCCTTGCATGAACAAAATAGCTTACTCTCAAGTTTTGTAAGCTGACAGTGAATCTCTAATCCAATTCTTGTCAAAGAGGCACCTCTGGAAGATCAGTAGTTTCTTGTAGCACATATGCCGCTTGAAGTAATTTGTTTTCTTCAAATGAGTTTGCAAATAGTTGAATACCAATTGGAAGTCCAGAACTAGAGATTGCAAATGGAACAGAGATTGCAGGGATTCCTGAAAGATTTGCAGTTACAGTATTGATATCTGTAAGGTATAGTTTTAGCGGATCGTCTATTTTTTCTCCAATCTTAAATGGCAAAATTGGCATTGTTGGAGATATCAAAAAGTCTACTTTTTTGAATGCCTCATCAAGTTGAGCCTTTATCATCGCTCTAACTTTTTGAGCCTTCAAATAATATTTTCCATAATAACCTGCAGATAATACATATGCACCAAGCAACATTCTTCTTGTAACTTCAGGTCCAAAATTGCTTCGAGCCTTTGCAACATACGCCTTGAATTCGTATCCTTCGGTTCCAAAATTAAAGCCATATCGCAAATTATCATATCTTGAAAGGTTGCTACTTGCTTCTGCTGATGCAATTGTATAGTATGCAGCTACTGAATGCTCTACAGCATCAAGAGATATTGGAATACATTCGGCACCAAGATCTTGGAGTTTAGAGATTGCCATATTTGTTGCAGATGCAACCTCCTTGTCTATTCCCTCACCAATCATCTGTGAAATTATTCCAATCTTCTTTCCAGAAATTCCGGATTTCAAATCCTTGAGATAATCCACTTGGGGATTGTTTATAGTAGTATTATCATGAGAATCATGACCTGATATTATATTTAGTAAAAATGCCACATCTTCTACGGTTCTTGCCATAGGACCTATCTGCTCTATGCTGTTTGCATATGAGACAAGACCATATCTGCTAATCAGGCCATAAGTTGGTTTTAGACCTACAACTGAACAAAAACTTGCAGGGCTTCTTACAGAGCCTCCAGTGTCAGACCCTAAAGATGCAACACATTCAAGTGCACTAACCGAGACTCCACTTCCCCCAGAAGAGCCACCTGGGACATATTGAGGATTCCAGGGATTTCTACTTGTACCAAAGTAACTAAATTCAGTTGTAGAACCCATTGCAAATTCATCAAGATTTACTTTTCCAATTATAATAGCATCTTCATTTTTCAATCTGGAAATTACAGTTGCATCATATGGTGCAACAAAATTTTCAAGCATCTTTGATGCACATGTTGTTTTAAGTCCAGCAGCACAGATGTTGTCCTTTATAGATACCGGCATTCCAAAGCATGAACCAATTTTTTCTTTTGATCTTATTTTCTTGTCAATATCCTTGGCTTTAGCAAGTGCATTTTGAGAATCTACAGTAATGAAAGCATGGACTTTGTCCTCAACTTGTTTTATTCTTTCTAATGTCTTTGCGATAAATTCTTCAACAGATATGGCACCTTCTTTTGCCTGAGAAACAAATTCAGTAGCCGAGATTCCAAGATTCATTTAAACCATTTTTGGAGCACGGATGAAGTTGTTTTGGTCTTTATTCAGATGGTCAATCAATGACATTCCATATGGTTCATACTTGTCATCTCTAAGATTCTCTGCATCAACTTCTCTTCTTAGTGTATCATCAGAATTGAATTCAACAGTATCAAGTCTGTCAAAATAGTGTATAATCTGCTCTACCTGTTTGATGTATTTTTCCGGGTCTTTGAGTTCAACCTTGACTAAATCCCCAAGGTGTTCAATTTCTTTTTTTTCTACCATGTCGCTTCACTTACGGTGTAAGTCTATCGACATCACGAGGATAAAAGGTAGCATCCCGTATATTTTCAGTGCCAGTAAGAGCCATCATCAATCTTTCAAGACCTATACCACACCCCGCATGAGGTGGAACCCCATAATCAAATACCCTCAAATGATAATCAAATGCATCTAGTTTGAAGCCTTTGTTCTTCATTCTCTCTTCCAATTCTAGTCTTTTCTCAATTCTTGTACTGCCTGAGGATAATTCTAGGTCTCCAAACATCAGGTCAAATGATTCAGATATTTTTTGATCAGCATTTTTTGCTTTGACATAGAATGGTTTTGGGGCAAGTGGCCAATCCTTGATAAAGTAAAATCCGCTAAGATTAATTTTCTTTAGTTCTGACGGATACAAGTCATCACCCCATTTTGTTTTTCCTCCAGCATTTTGTATCTTGTCTACTAATTCAGTATAGGTATACTGTGGAATCTTGTCTGGGATTTCTGGAACTTTATAATCACTGGTCTTTATGGTATCACAATAATCTTTGACAACTCTGATTGATCTTTTAATAATATTTTCAGTGTGAGACATGATATCATTGTAATCTGAGAATGCTTCTTCGAGGTCTATTGAAATTGCTTCAGAGAGGTGTCGGTTGGTTCTAGATGCCTCTGCTCTAAAGATTGGAGCAATCTCAAAAACCTTTTCAAAAGACAGTGTAAGCTGTTCCTTGTAAAGCTGAGGACTCTGTGCCAAAAATGCCTCCTTGTTATAGTAAAATATTGGAAATAGTGCAGCACCGCCTTCTGTTGCAGTCGCAATCATCTTTGGAGTGTTTACCTCCATGAACTCTTTTTCATACAGATAATCACGGATTGATTTTAGAACTAGACTTCTCATTTTAAAGACATGTTGCAAAATGTTTCTTCTAAGATCAATTGCCCTAAGTTCTAATCTAGTATCAATATTTGGAACCACTTTTGTCTGCCATGTAAAGGGAGCAATTTTTTCCACGTTAGAAAATACACGTAATTCACTTGGAGTTATCTCAACCCCTCTTGGAGCTTTAGGTGATGGTTTTACAATTCCCTTTACTGCAATGGTTGACTGTTCTTTGAGATTTACCAAACTATCCTTGATTTCGTTTGGGCAAACACCGGCTTTTGCAGTGATCTGTATTTGACCCTCCTTGTCATTTAGTAATACAAATACTAGATTTCCGTGATCTCGGACACTTGAGATCCATCCCATAACAAGAACCTCTTTTCCATCCATGGAAGGATCAAGTTGACTGGAATAGATAGTTCTGCGCCAGTCTCCAAGTTCTGTACCTATCATGTTTTCATCAAATGTCTTTTTGTTAGTGTTAATTTATGTTTTGAATGTCAATCATAAAAGCAGCCTGATTACTACTGTACAATGACATTAAACTGAATTGTAGACTGAATACCGCTCGCACTACCATCCTCAAAATGCATTCTAAGAGTCACATTCAACAGTCCAGGTTTTATCATTTGATACAATCCATTGCCAAGACCATATCCGCTTGCAGTATCAACATCATTAGGTTTGATAGAATCAGTTTTAGGAGTACAGTTAAGCCCATTATTTGAAAAAAATTGTTCCTGTACACTAGAAGCTGGACTAATCTCCCAATGCAAAGATGGGTTTGCATCACATCCAATCAGATCTTGAATGAGCGTTCTGTTGGAAATATTCTGATATGTAACAGCAAATGTCGGCTTGTCTCCAACTTTTAATGAGTTTGGAGACATGGTAATTGATAAAATTTTGATTTCAGGTCTAGTCATTGAAATTGTAGAATTCATGGGGAATTGAATCTGCATGGCAGCATTAGTTTTGGCAGGAGGAATAATTGAATTTGTTGTAACGCTTGCAAGTGGAGCAGCAGATTGCTCTTGTATCTTATGTTCAAGCGAGTCAATTCTCTGATTTAGTAATTTAATTTCATTATTCATATATTCAGAATTAGACTGAAGTTGGGTAACTGTCATATTGCTTTTTTCCAAAAGTTGCCTGGTAGAATTTAGTTCATTAGAAAGAGATTGAATCAATTGTTCTTGTTCTGCCGTCTTAGATTTGATATCAGTCATTTGTAGTCCCTCAGTAAGATTAAGGGAGAGTGTTTTGATAGCATTTTCTTGTTGTATAGTTTTAGAATTCAGATTTTTTATATCAAATTGCAATTTTGAATTACTTGCAACTTGCAATCCTAGACTAACTGCAGCTATGAGTATAGCAATAATTACAATATGCTGAATTTTCATTTCCTATAGACTTGTTTTTATCAATTTTGCTATAAACCGTTATTAGCTAAAAATGTGTTTAATCATATCAAAAATTCTTGTGTAATTCAAGCCATAATCATAGAACAATCCCAATTAGGTCCCAATGATGACAGAAGAGTAATATTTTCAGGACTGATACAACAGAGGAAAGATGATTGACATTTATCGAGTTTTACCAGAGGAGATGGATGACTTGGTCATCAAACTTGGTCAACCGCGATACAGAGCAGATCAGCTACTTCGTGCATTATACCAAGGTTCACCAAAAAATATCTCAGATCTTCACCAAATCCCATCCTCTATGAAAGATGCACTTGCCAAAGCAGGTTATACCATAGGATCTGAGACGGAAATACATCGAGTGGTAAGCGAGGACGGCCATACAACTAAACTGCTACTCAAATTTGATGACAAGACGCTAATTGAGACGGTTCTAATGCAATATGGTCCAGCCCAAGATAAGACTCATCCAAGGTCAACAGTTTGCGTTTCAACTCAGGTAGGTTGCCCAATGGGTTGTGTCTTTTGTGCTACCGGGCAGATGGGTTTTGAAAAAAATCTAAAAGCTGAAGAGATTGTTGCCCAAGTTCTACATTTTGCCAGATTATTACGTGAAAGGGACGAGCATGTAACCAATCTTGTTTTCATGGGAATGGGAGAGCCTCTTGCAAATTATGATGAAACAGTAAGAGCAATTAGAATTCTGACACATCCTCGAGCATTTGGATTAGGACAGCGAAGTATCACAATTTCTACAGTAGGAGTAATTCCAGGAATAGACAAACTTGCAGACGAAGATATTCAAGTCAAGCTTGCAATTTCACTCCATGCTCCAAATAATGAGTTACGAAAAAAGCTAGTTCCAACTGCAGGGCCAAATTCTGTTGAAGATTTGGTAATGGCAGCAAAACGTTATTTCAAAAAGACTGGGCGCCGTGTCACATTTGAATATGCGTTAATTGATGGCATCAATGATTCAAACAAAGTTGCGTTAGAACTAGCACATCTTTTGAAAGGCAATGGTGCCCATGTAAATCTAATTCCAATGAATCCAACAGCGGGGGGATTTTCACGTCCTGCCAGAAAGAGAGTACTTGCATTCCAACAAATACTTCGAGATGGAGGAGTAAACTGCACGGTAAGAGTAGAGAAGGGTTCAGAGATATCAGCAGCCTGTGGACAGCTGCGTACAGACATCATGCAAAACATTGCCCAGTAAGGGACAAGTCACAATAAAACAGGTATGACAAACCTCTAAATTAAAAAGAAAATATCTCATACATATGGTTCTCACTAGTCGTGAAAAAACAGTCATCATAGTATCACATTTGGTTTCACTTTATTCTGAAAACATGGAACAGGAAAAGATACCACAAGGTCAATCAGTCATTGATTTCATAATGAAAAACATTCCTCAAGAATTCAAGTCAGAGTTATCCATGGAAATAATCGATGACGTGTTTAATTTTATTGCCAGTAGACCCATGGAACTTTCATAAACCCCCAAGATTAGAAATGATCATCATATGTCTTCAATCGCCACACTAGGTTCTCACTGTGCGCTTCAGGTCCTCAAGGGAGCAAAAGACGAAGGATTCAAGACTATTCTAATTTGTGAGAAAAAACGTGAAAAACTCTATCGGAGATTTCGATTCATAGACGAATTTGTACTTGTAGATTCACTCAATGAAGTTATGGATAAAAGATGCTCAAGTATACTCAAAGAAAATAATGCCGTAATCATACCCCATGGAACTCTAATTTCTCAGATGAATTCAACAGAAATAGAATCAATCAAGACCCCAATCTTTGGAAATAAATGGATTCTCAGATGGGAGTCTGACAGAAATATGAAAGAAAAACTCATGGTAGAATCCAGATTAAAAATTCCAAGATCATTGCCAAGTCCAAGTGAGATTAACGGTCTAGTAATTGCAAAAAGACATGGCGCTGCAGGAGGAAAGGGATACTTTCTTGCAACTAGTGAAGAAGAATACATCAAAAAACGAGACAAGTTGATCAGAGAAGGAATTGTCAAAGGAGATAGCGATTTGTATTTGCAAGAATATGCTTTGGGAGTTTCTGCATATTTACAATATTTTTACTCTGAACTAACTGGAGAATTGGAATTTTTCGGAGTTGACAGACGATATGAATCAGACATTGACGGATTGGGAAGAATTCCAGCTCAAGACCAAATCGATGTGGACCTAATACCATCATTTAACGTAATAGGAAACAGTCCGCTAGTTTTACGAGAATCATTGCTTGAAGAAGTCTATGCAATGGGAGAAAGATTTGTTGATGCTGCAAAAAGACTGGTCGCTCCAGGCATGACAGGCCCATTTTGTCTTGAGGGAGTCTATGATGAAAACGGTAAATTTACTACATTTGAGTTCTCAGCAAGAATAGTTGCAGGAACAAATCTATACATTGACGGTTCACCATATTCAGCACTAATTTATGATGAACCAATGAGTATGGGAAGAAGAATAGCCCGTGAGATAAAAATTGCTAAAAACAAAAATCAGTTAGACAAAGTAGTTACCTAGTAATTTTAAAAAAAATTGTGTCAGGCGCCACCAAGGGAGACGACTAAATCAGACAAAAAGCCTGCACAAAGTCCAATAAAAATTCCCACCATCATCACAGTATTGCTAGTATATCGCCTTCCAGAATTATACATCAATAATGAAACATAGATCAATGCTCCTCCGGCTATTGATAGAAACAAGACAAATGCAATATTAGAAACCCATAGACTGCCAAGAACAGTTCCCAAGAATGTAGGGCCTCCTCCAATCAGACCCACCATTAAAAGAAATTTTACTTTGGGTTTATTTTTCAGTCCAGTTAGAGGTCCCGCAATACCAAAACCTTCTGTGGCATTATGTGCACCAAAACCAATTATCAACAATATTGCAAGTCCTACTGCTCCAGATACAAATGATTGACCAATTGCAAGGCCTTCACTGAAATTATGAGCACCAATTCCGATTGCAATCATTGTTGCAAGTCTATATGCACTTGATTCATGAAATAGGTGCTTGAGGTAATCATCTCCATTTTTAATACTTTCAACTGACAAAATTTCGGGAACAGAATTTCTATGCATTCTTGATTCATATATCACAAGACTGAGTAGACCAATTGCAATTCCGCCAAACATTGCAATCAGAGTCAGTATAGCATCAGATGTTGATGCATGTCCTGCAAACGCATCCTTTGCAGCATTCGTTGTAGAATCCCATGCATGGCCAAATACATCAACTATAAGAAATATCAAAATTCCTAATGCGAGAGCATTCAAGAAGCCTTTTTTGTTTGGACTGACATTTTTTACTGCTGCAATTGGCAATCCAAGAAATATTGTAAATCCAGCTATTGCACCTAGAATAACTAGTTGCCAGTAATCCACCATGATAAAATAATTAGGATAAGCTAACCCATTTAAATCACAGACTAATTCTAGAATTTTGGAATCACTCGCGCGTCGTTTAAATAGTTAGGCATGCCTAATTCAAAAAATAATGAAAAAGAAAGTTCCGTTATCACAACTCAAAAAATATGATGTAAATCAAAAAATACTAGAGGCATTAGCAGATTCCCAAGCAAGGTCCATACTATTTTCAATTATAAAAGAAGGAAAGACAGCATTAGAACTCGCCGAGAAATATAGAATTCCACTTAGTTCAGTTTACAAAAAGATTTCAGATTTGGAAGATCTTGCTCTTGTTAGAGTCGACAAGTGGGTCTTGTCAGACAATGGAAAAAAATTCAAGGTCTACAAAAGTAGGATAAGTCAAGCTGAAATTAGCATTAAAAAACCAGAACCGACAATAACTCTGAGTCCCAATCAAAACTGAACTTCAAATAGTTAATATTCAAAGAAAAATCATTCAATAAAGTGAAAAGATACTATTATCTTGCAATTCCTGCAGTAATTACAATAATTGCAGTTGCATACATGGCAACTCCACATGAGAATAAAGCTGATGAGCTGACCCCACAGATGCTCATGCAAAATGGCTCACCTTTACTTGGTGATGCTAATGCCAAAATTACAATAGTAGAATTTGGGGATTATCAGTGTACATATTGTCACTTGTTTCATGAAAATACAAAAGACGCATTACTTCAACAATATGTCGACACTGGTAAAGTCAACTTTGTATTTCGAGACTTTCCATTAAACGGTCCTGATTCAGTACTAGCTGCAGAAGCTGCATACTGTGCAGATGACCAAGGCAAGTACTGGCAGTATCATGATGAACTATACAAAAACTGGGCAGGAGAAAAAACAGGTTGGGTAAATCAGAAATCATTAGACATATTTGCCACAACAGTGGGCCTTGATTTAGATAAGTTTGATAAATGCATATCCGATAAGAAATACGAGCAAAAAGTGACAGATAATTACAACTTTGGTCAGAAGATAGGCATAGATGGAACTCCATCTTTTATCATATTTGGTGGCAAGGACATAACCAAGATAGTAGGAGCACAGCCAATCTCAGTATTCGAACAAGTTCTGGCCAAGTTCCAAAATAGTTAAGGTAATAATTTATGGTAAAACCGAAGATAGAAAAACAAGATTCTGTAAAATTATACAAGCTACGAAAGATGTTAGAAGAGTTAGCTGATAAAGAAGGACGCGGTACAGAATTAATCTCACTTTATGTCCCTCCAAAGAAAGCATTACATGAAGTCATAAACAATCTTCGCGAAGAACAGGGAACAGCTGATAACATCAAATCAGATCTTACAAGAACCCATGTAGTAGATGCGTTATCCAGAGTTATTCAGAGATTAAAGCTGTACAAGTCATCACCCGACAAAGGATTGGTAATGTTTTGTGGGGCATTGCCACCAGAAGGAGGTGGGCCAATTGGAAGTGAAGTAATAAAATTATATGAAATTGAACCTCCAAAGGAATTACAGACATTTTTGTATCGATGTGATGATCATTTCCATGTAGACCTCCTCAAAGACATGTTAAAGGATGACAACATGATTGGATTTTTAGCAATTGATGCAAAAGATGCAGGGTGGGGATTATTGCGTGGTGATAAATTAGATGTTTTATCAGAGACATCATCAGGAGTTGCAGGAAAACATCGACAGGGAGGACAGTCTGCTAGAAGATTTGAAAGACTCAGAGAGATGGAGCTTAACGATTACTATAACAGAGTCGCACATACAACCAGGGAATATTTTATCGACATTTATCCAGTCAAGGGGTTAATAGTTTCAGGACCAGGTCCTACAAAAGAGAATTTCTTGAGGGAGAACTATCTCGAATACAGACTTCAAAACAACATTCTTGCAACTCTTGATTGTTCTTATGCAGGTTCAGAGGGAGTGCGTGAGGCATTTGCAAAGGCGCAGGATGTTCTTACGGATTATAGAATGGTAGAAGAGAAAAAACTTGTGGAAAAGCTATTCAACGACATCCATTTCTCAAGAGGGCTTGCAACTTATGGCCTCAATGAAATAATTGATTTAATGAAAAGAAACGTAGTAGATACTGTACTGATTACTGATGATACAAATCTCAGAAAAATCGATATAACATGTAGAAGATGCCAAAACGTTCAAACAGAAATATTAGAACGACCAAAGGTAATTCCAAGAGTTCAAGTGTTACTTAGTCAACCATGTCCTGGCTGTAAAAGCATGGATTTGGAATCAACCGAACGTGACATTGTAGACTATCTAGATCTTATTGCGGGCCAGACTGGCGCTAAAGTTGAAGTCATCACCGGTTCAACAGAATACGGTGCGATGCTTTCAAGCATAGGCAAAGTTGGTGCCTTTTTGAGATATAATCCAAACCAATAGTTTTTCAGATAAGATAGGATATCTCTAAATAATTTAGAGAATTATGCAATTCATGGAACATGTAACACCCGAGGAATTTGATTCCAAAGTACTAAACTCTGATAAAAAGACAATTGTTCTTTTTTATGCAACATGGTGTCCGTATTGTTCTAATTTCAAACCAACTTTTGAGTCTTCAAAGATTTCAACAGCTAACAAATTGGGTTCAATCATTGATGAGGATGAAAATCCGCTCTGGGATAAATTCAACATACAATCTGTACCCACAATGATCGCATTTCAAAATGGAAAAATAATTTCAAGAAAAGATGCTAAAAAACACGTGGGACTAACAAAGTCAGACATGGATTCCCTAGTAAAAGAATTAGATTGATTTCATATTATTTCTAATCTTTTTTGCCAATTCTTCAAGATCATTATTTTTAGTAATCATGCGTCTTGCCCAAGAATTACCTATCTTTTGATATCGAGGAATCACATGAACATGGACATGAGGTATAATCTGGTTTGCAGATTTGCCATTGTTTTGTCCAATGTTAAATCCATCAGCCCCAGTAGATGCAAGAATTGCACGAGCTACAACTGGAACTCTAGAAAATAATTCTCCAACTTCATCATTTGACATGTCTATTATTTTTTCATGGTGTAATTTCGGCATCACTAACGAATGACCAAGTTGTATTGGATACTTGTCCATAATAGCAATGTGAGTATCGTCTTCAAATATTATATGAGCTTCTTGTTTTTTATTAATCATATTACAGAAAATACAGTCCATGTCTTTTTGGATTAGCGTATTTTATTTATACTAACCTTCAGGAGATCTTGAAATTACACCAATTCATGTCAGATACTGTTATTTAGGGTAAAATTTTGACTTGGATTGTCAAATGGGAAAAAAAGATAGAGAAGAGCGAGTGCAGGAACGAGAGACTTTTTATCAAAAACGACAAAAGACTCAATTTAAGAACAAGGCAATAGCAATAGGCATCCTAGCAGGAATTATCGCCGTATTGGGAATATCAAGTTATAATTTCTATGAATTATCATCAACTGTAACACCAAAGGGTATGCCACCAGGTTCAGGCCCTCTTGGAGGAATTCATATTCATGCAGGATTACTAGTTTTGATCTATGGTCAACAGTTTGATTTTACTTCTACTGCTTACCAGTTAAAGAGTCCATACATCCATTTTGAAAAAGGAAACGGAGAGACAGTTCACATGCATGCAGCTAATGTGACAATGGGATTTCTCTTTGGTACATTAAAGATTGGATTAGATGACAAGTGTTACACATTCCCTGATGCTCGTAAATTCTGTACAAATGACAAGTATACACTAAAGTTCTACATCAACCATCATCAAGTACCAGATATTGCAAACTATGTCTTCAAAGATCAAGACAGAATGCTGATATCATATGGAAATGAGAATGATACTCAGATTAATGATCAATTAGCTAGAGTAGACGGACTCAAACTAATTACTTAGGGTTCCGAAAGCTCATCTTTTAGAGTCTTAAATTCATCTATAGTTATTTCGCCTTTTGCCAATCTATTTTTGAGAATAGCCATAGCATAATCATCATCCGGTTCTTCTGATACTGTTTCAACAGGTGGCATCGTAGCTGTAGTCTTTACCTTGTCGGTAACGCCAGTAATTTTTCGTTTCTTTCTGAGGTAAAGTATGGTAGCAACAATACCAGCACCTACAAGAGAAATTACAGGGTAGATGATATTTTTGATATCAAGATTTGGAATATTTGGAGTTTGCAGATTATTTTGTGGAGCACTGCTAGATTTCTGGGAAGAAGGATTACCAGATATGTCACCAAGATCAACGTTTTCACTTAGATTGATATTTTGTTGAGTAACAGAAGGAGAGGATTGTGTTGTGGAGGGAGCAGCATTCTGTCCACTAGTCTGACCGTTAAGCAATGCTTGTAATCTTTGTGCATCGGCAATTCTCTGTTTAATCAATTCATCAATTGATGGAGTAGTGCTAGAATTAGAGGGTGGAGAAGAGGATGTAATTGTGGGTAGATTGGAAACTGGAGCAGTCAAGGTAAATACCACTACAGATTTTGATGGAAGGCTTGCACCTCCAGCATTGATAGCAGATACTCTATAGGCATGTTCAGAATTTGGAATCAAGCCAATATCGCGATAGGATGTGGCTTGCGACTTGGTGAGCGGATAAAACCCACTTCCGTCATTTCTGTCAATTTGATAGCCCGTTATTGAAAAACCATTATTATTTTGAGGAGACAACCAATTAAGATCAACCTCAGTTGAAGAAGGAGCAGTGGCTGTCAAGTTGGTTGGGGGTGAAGGTGTAACTGGAGAGCCATCGGGAGAGAAAACAAAAGATACTGTTTTTCCAGCGGCCTGATTTGTAACAAAGGCAGTTGCATTATACACTCCCTTGAGTGTAAGAAGATTCTTCATTGCAGTTGTACTAGTATCAAATACAGCCTGAAAAGAATTACTGCTATCAGCTAATGCCGATGTAAGTGTCACAAACTTGTTGTTTGGATCAAAAATTACTATAGTGACAGAATGAGAATCAGTACTTAGAACAGTGCCAGAAAAGGCGATACTGCTACCACCTTTGTAAAAGGTCGAATCAGTCTTAAAAGATACGACTTCAGCAAACGCTGGAATTAATGTAGATGTGATAATTATTGAAGCAAGCATAATAAAATACAAAATTCCTTTCATTGTAGATTTTCTATCTACCCAATTATTAAAAACCCAGTAGAATTGATACTTTTGAACGTAAAGCTAAACGAAAAAACAGTAGATTAGATCAACTAGTCTTGGATTTATTCAGATCACAGAATTGTTTTTCATCTAAAAAATCGCATCGGTCTTGAAGATATTCTAGTTGAGTAAAATCAAGGCCAATTCCATCTTCCAGAGATTGTTTTAACTGATCCAAGTACTCGTCTTTTAATCCTGACTCTTCATCATCTAGTTGCAATCTTGATATCAGTGAAAGATGATAAAGTTGGGTTTCAGAATTGGATCCAAGATTCTCTTCAGGACTGACATGTTGTACAGATTCCATAAAATCCTCATAATCAGACATGCTCTCATCATACCAATTCTGAAATAAAAGCACTTTTCTCACATTTTTCGTGTACAATAGTTCAAGAAAAACAAGGTCAGATCTGGTTATATCTACTGTAAAGCTAAAATTACTCCAGTATCAACCCCTCTCTGTATTCTAATGGAAATATCAAGTAGAAACGTAGTTGAAGGAACCGCTAGGGCACCACATAGAGCCATGTACAAAGCAATGGGTCTAGATGACAATGATTTAGGAAAACCATTCATTGGTGTATCACATAGTGGAAATGAAGCTACGCCCTGTAACATCCATCTTGGAAGATTGTCAATCCATGCAAAGGCAGGAGTTGAAAGTGCCGGGGGAACACCAAGAGAATTTTCCACAATTGCAGTAAGTGACGGAATTGCAATGGGGCATGAAGGTATGAAGTCATCTTTAGTTAGCAGAGAAATTATTGCAGATTCTATTGAATTAATGGTAAGAGCTCATCAGTACGATGGACTGGTTGGCATTGCAGGCTGTGACAAGAGTTTGCCAGGTGCAATGATGGCAATGGCACGTCTTAACTTGCCATCAGTTTTTGTTTACGGTGGAACAATAATGCCAGGTGTTTACGAGGGAAAACAAGTAACAGTTCAAGATGTGTATGAAGCAGTCGGAGCATATGATGCAGGAAATCTAACATTAGAAGCACTCAAAAATTTAGAAAACGTTGCATGCCCAAACTCTGGTTCCTGTGGCGGAATGTATACAGCAAACACAATGGCATCAATTAGTGAAGCAATAGGAATTGCACTTCCAGGTAATGCGTCACCCCCAGCTGAAGATCCAAGAAGAGAGAAGATGGTCTTTGAAAGTGGAAAAGCTGTTATGAATTTACTTGAAAATGGAATAAGACCAAAAGACATTTTGACATTTGAAGCATTTGAGAATGCAATTACCGTAGCCAATGCAATAGGCGGCTCAACAAACGCGGTATTACATCTCCTCGCATTATCTCGTGAGGTAGGAGTAAAACTGACACTAGAAGACTTTGAGAGAATTAGAAGAAAGACCCCCCATCTTGCAGATATGAGACCGGGAGGAACATATGTAATGCTAGATCTTGACAAAATAGGCGGAATTCCATTACTAATGAAAAGCCTACAAAAGAAAAATCTCATCAACGAAAATATCATGACGGTAACTGGTAAAACAGTAAAACAAAATCTTGATTCAATTAATTTATCATTTGATGCACACCAACAAGTTCTAAAATCAATTGAATCTCCAATTCATGAAGTTGGTACTCTTACAATACTTAGAGGTACATTAGCTCCAGAAGGAGCAGTTGTAAAAGTTGCCGGAGTTCATACAAAAGAGTTCAGAGGTAAAGCCAAAGTGTATGACAGAGAAGAAGACGCTTTTGATGCAATATCAAAACGACAGATAAAGGAACACGATGTTGTCATAATAAGATATGAAGGCCCAAAGGGAGGGCCAGGTATGCGAGAGATGTTAGGTGTGACAGCCGCTCTTGTCGGACAAAACCTAGGTGAGAAAGTTGCATTGATAACAGATGGACGATTCTCAGGTGCGACAAGAGGATTCATGATAGGACATGTAGCCCCAGAAGCTGCAGTTGGTGGCAATATTGCTTTAGTAAAAGAAGGAGATGAAATTGTAATCAATCTTGAGAAAAATAGTATCGATATAATGGTGCCAGAAAACGAACTTGCACAAAGACGAAAAGAATGGAAACCAAGAAAACCAAATTATGAAACAGGTGCTCTTGCAAAATTTGCATCACTTGTAACTTCGGCAGCTGAAGGTGCAATTACAAGACCTATCTGGTAAAATACAAAAACTTTCTAATCACTTATTCTTGTGGAAGATGATATTGACAAAACAATCTCAGTTTCATATTGACTCTTTTTGCAGTAACTGATACTCCATCTTCAAGACTCTTTTGGCATATGGTACAAGAAGCTTCTTGAACAGTTGTCTTGACAAGTGTCTTTTTCTTTACAAAATACAGATCCTGGAACAATAACGACTTGCTTTTGTCAAAATTAGGAATCAGTATCTGAGACATGTCTTACATACAGCCAGATCGCATATAAAGGTACCGTACCATACCGTAACAATACCTTGACAGATTTTGGCTTAATATTAAATATAGAGGCCATATGAACTGGTTCATGGGTGGCTACATTTGGGCATTCAAATCTTAAGATAATACCCCTAGACTATAGTGGCTCCCAATTTGATCTGTATAACAAAATATCACGAGAGTTCAATCATTCATTTTTCTTCGAGTCCCTTACAGGTCCAGAAGAATTAACAGAAACATCCCTAATGGGTTTTGATCCTGAGACAATTATCAAAGGATATTCTGACAAGGTCATACTTCATCACAAAACTGGTGGTTCAAGGACAATTCAAACAAATGATCCGTTAGATGAAATCAAGAAACTAGTCTATCAGATGCCTGATCAAAAATATCGGTATGTGGGTGGAGCAGTAGGCGTCATCAATTATGATGCAATCAGATTATGGGAGAACATTCCAGATTCCCACAAAGAAGGAGATGAACCTTTGATGGAATTTGGAATATACACAGATGGGATTCTTTATGACAACAAAGAAAAAAAATCATTTTACTTTTACTATGATAAAAATAGAATAGATGAAATATCATTTTCAAATGTAGAATGTGGCAAGTTTTCCGTTTCAGAAATTTCAGAAAATCTAGACAAAAATATGTTTGAAGAAATGGTAAAACATGCAAAAAAATACATTCATGATGGAGATATTTTCCAAGTTGTATTATCTAGAAAATTCAATTTTTATGCAGATGGAGATTATCTTAAAGTGTACAAAGTTCTACGACAGATAAACCCATCACCATATCTTTATCATATGAAATTAGGTGAGCGAACAATAATTGGCTCTAGCCCTGAAATGCTATTGCGTATTACAGGAAACCAGGTAGAGACATTTCCAATTGCAGGAACAAGGCCAATCACAAAAGATGAGAAGAAAAATGAAGATCTAAAAGAAGAGATGCTCCATGATGAGAAAGAACTTGCAGAACATACAATGCTAGTAGACCTAGGAAGAAACGACATAGGTCGAGTATGCAAATACGGTTCAGTACATGTCAAAGAATTGATGGCAGTCAAAAAATTCAGCCATGTACAACATATGGTAACGCATGTAGTTGGAACGCTGGATAAAAAATTCGACATGTATGATGCGATAAAAGCTGTTTTCCCTGCGGGAACAGTCTCTGGCGCACCAAAGATTCGAGCAATGGAGATAATTGACGAATTGGAGCCAGATGCAAGAGGATCATATGCTGGCGCTGTGGGATATTTTTCATTTAACGGATGCTGTGATTTTGCAATAGCAATTAGGAGCATTTTCATGAATGGTACAAAGGGATTCATCCAAACAGGGGCAGGAATAGTTACAGATTCAATTGCTCAAAATGAATGGATGGAAACAGAACACAAGGCAAATGCAATGATAGCAGCGTTAAAGGAGGCATCAAAATGAAATTTTTGATAATTGACAATTACGATTCATTTGTGTACAACATTGCACAATTACTCGGAGAACTAAATGTAGAATCAGATGTAATCAGAAATGACAAGATAACAATTGAAGATATCAAAAAAGGAAACTATGACGCAATAATTATTTCACCAGGTCCTGGAACTCCAGAAGATGAGAAATATTTTGGAATATGTACCAAAGTCATAAAAGAATTAGGACCTACAAAGCCAATACTTGGAGTATGTCTTGGTCATCAGGGAATAATACATGCATTTGGAGGTAAAGTTGTCAATGCCGGAAATGTAAGACATGGAAAGACAAGTCCTGTTGAATATACTCAATCACCACTCTTTGAGGGAGTACAAAATCCATTTAGGGCAACACGGTATCATTCTCTAGTTGGAGACAAGACAATAATTCCAGACGACCTCAAAGTTACTGCCGTTGCTCAAGATGATAATGAAATAATGGCAATTAGTCACAAAAAATACCTAATTGAAGGAGTCCAGTTCCATCCAGAATCAATTATGACTACAGAAGGTAAGAAAATTCTCAGTAATTTTATCAAGCAGGTGCAAAAATGATTTCAGAATACATTACCAAGATATCATCTAAAAAGAATCTCACTTATGAAGAAATGTCTCAAATCATGGATGAGATTCTAACTGGAAAAAGTTCAGTTGATGAGACAACAAGTTTTTTAAAATCATTAACTGAAAAGGGCGAGACTGATCAAGAACTCTTGGCAATGTTAGATAAAATGCAAGAAAATTCAGTACACATACACCCAAAGATAGAACAAAACATAATTGATGTTTGTGGAACTGGCGGAGACAGGATGAACACATTCAACATTTCAACTACCGCGTCATTTGTCATTGCTGCATCAGGTGTAGTGGTAGCAAAACATGGAAACAGATCTTCGTCGGGAATTAGCGGAAGCGCGGAAATTTTTGAACATTTCGGATATGATTTGAACATGGAACCAAACAAAGTCCAAGAAATAATTGAAAAGTTTGGAATCTGTTTTATGTTTGCGCCAAAATTTCATCCAGCAATGAAAAATGTTGCAGAAGCAAGAAAATTCATAGGTAAAAGAACTGCATTCAATCTTTTAGGACCTTTAACTAATCCTGCAGAGGTAAAACATCAGCTAGTTGGAGTGTTTTCAAAAGAATATCTTAGTCGTGTAATATCCTTACTAGAATCAAGAGGGTCTGAAACTGTGATGACGGTTATTTCCGAAGACGGTCTTGATGAACTGTCCACAACTTGCAAAAATTACATTTACCAACTAAACAAAGGTGAAGTAACAAGTTCCACATTAGATCCTACGGAACTTGGTTTGAACAAAGCCAAACTCTCCGACCTTCAAATCTCATCAAAAGATGAGGCAATCAACGCATTTGTCACAGTTCTAAATGGAACTGCCAAGAAACCAATGCTAGAGATTACAGCCCTTAATGCAGCTGCAGGGTTGATTGTTGGAGGATTTACTGAAAAATTCGATGAGGCATTGAGTATCTCACTTCAATCCATCAAAAATGGCAAGGCATATGATCTCTTTAGAGATTTTATCAAACATTGTGGAGATATAACAAAATTGGAGGCATTTGAGAAAAAATGAAAGACATGTTAGAGAAACTTGCAGAAAACTCTCAAAAGGCAATAGAAGACGGAGTTTATGAAATAAATTACAATAATACAAAATCAGAAAAAAATCTAATTGAACAAATCAGAAGTAACAAACATGCATCATTGATAACAGAAGTAAAATTTTCATCTCCCTCACTTGGAAACATAAGAAAAATATCGGATCCCGTATCAATTGCAAAACAAATGGTTGATGGAGGTGCAGTTGGACTATCTGTTCTAACACAGCCATATTTGTTCAATGGATCACCAGATTATTTTACCAAAATTCGTAAAGAGGTTCAAGTTCCTCTTTTAATGAAAGACATTGTAGTTGATAAAGTTCAGATAGATGCTGCTGAAAAATTGGGAGCTGACGTTGTTCTTTTGATACAGGCTATCTTTGATAAAAATTTTGCAACAGACATTGATGAATTTGTTTCATATGCACACAAAAAGAAACTTTTAGTTTTATTAGAATCTCATACAAAAAAGGAATTTTCAGATTCTGTAAAAACCCAAGCAGATATTCTTGGAATAAATAATAGAAATCTAGACACATTGGAAATTAGTCTTGAAACTACTCAAACCATTTTAAAAGACAAAGATGAAAAAAGAATTGTCATATCAGAAAGCGGAGTAGAGTCTGCGAAAGACATTCAATTTCTTCGCAAATGCGGTGCTGATGCTTTTTTGGTAGGAAGTAGCATTATGAAGAGTAAAGATATCAAGGGATTAGTATCAGAGTTGGTATTAGCAATATGAAATTAAAATATCCAAAGAATGGCAAATTTGGTGAGTTCGGAGGCAGGTATATTCCAGAAACACTAGTTCCAGCAGTTGAAGAACTAGAACAAGCCTACCTAAAGTACAAAGATGATGCAGATTTTAAGAAAGAATTACACTATTACCTTACTCAATATGCTGGAAGGCCTACTCCACTATATTTTGCAGAGAACCTAACAAAGATTGCAGGAGGTGCAAAGATCTATCTCAAAAGAGAGGATTTGCTCCATGGCGGTGCACACAAGATCAACAATACACTAGGTCAGGGCTTGCTTGCAAAGAGAATGAAAAAGAAAAGGATCATCGCAGAAACAGGTGCAGGACAACATGGTGTTGCAACTGCCATGGCATGCTCAGCTCTTGGATTAGATGGAGAAGTATACATGGGTTACAAAGATACTCAAAGACAAAAGCTAAATGTGTTTAGAATGAATTTACTTGGATCAAAAGTACATCCTGTTAAAGAAGGAACTCAGACTCTCAAAGATGCAATCAATGAAGCTATACGAGATTGGATAACAAATGTAAAAACAACGTATTATCTTTTAGGTTCAGCAGTAGGTCCACATCCATATCCTGTAATGGTAAGAGATTTCCAGTCAGTTATTGGAAATGAAATTCTTACACAGATGAAAAAATTAGAAAAAAAATCTCCAGATTCTGTTATAGCATGTGTAGGTGGAGGTTCTAATGCAATTGGAACATTCTACCCACTAATTGATGAGAATACCAAGATGTTTGGAATCGAAGCTGGTGGAGAAGGAGTAAAGAGTGGTCATCATTCGGCAACACTTGTTGGAGGTTCCAAAGGAATTCTCCATGGGATGTTAACATATTTGCTACAGGATAAGGAGGGGCAAATTAGTGAAACGCATAGCATATCTGCAGGATTAGATTATCCAGGAGTTGGACCAGAACACTCGTATCTCAAAGATGCAAAGAGAGTAAAGTATGATGCAGTAAATGACAAGGAAGCAGTAGAAGCATTTCTTTTGCTTTCAAAACATGAAGGAATCATACCCGCTCTAGAATCTTCACATGCAATTGCATATGCGGTAAAGATGGCAAAGAACATGCCAAAGAGTGAGAGTATTGTTGTAACATTATCAGGAAGAGGAGACAAGGACGTTGAAGAAGTTGGGAGATATTTGAATAAAAATGTCAAGAATAAAAAATAAGTTTCAAGACCTTAGGTCAAAGAACCAAAAGGCTCTGATAGCATATGTCATGGCAGGATTTCCAAGTGAGAAAGGCACCATATCAGCAGTTAGAGGATTAACAAAAGGAGGCGCAGACATCATTGAGCTTGGAATGCCTTTTTCAGATCCATTAGCAGATGGACCTGTAATTCAAAATGCAGGTTTTCAAGCATTACAAAAAGGAATGAATTTTGAAAAGTTTCTTGCTATTGTTAAAAAAATTCGCAAGGAAACCGATATCCCGCTAGTTTTGATGACCTATACAAATCTCCTGTACAGACATGGTTACGAGAAATTCATTTCAATTGTAAAAAGTGTAGGAATTGACGGATTGATATTACCAGATATGCCAATAGATGAATCAGGGGATTTTCTAAAAGCTGCAAGAAAGTACAAAATGGATACAATATTTTTAATCTCTCCAAATACATCGTCTGAGAGAATTAAGAAAATTGCCAGCACATCATCTGGTTTTCTATATCTAGTATCCGTATTTGGAACCACCGGTGGTCAACAACAATTTCAAAATTACACTACACATGCAATTAAAAATGCCAAAAAGATACTTGTAGGAAAGATTCCTCTCGGGGTAGGGTTTGGAGTAAGTAATCCAGATCAGGCAAAATTCATCATCAAATCAGGTGCAGATGCAATAATTGTGGGAAGCGCATTTCTACGATTGATGGAAAATACAACAGTAGAAAAGATCGAAGGAAAAATTGAACATTTTACAAAGAGTCTAAAGAAAGCTACAATCTCAGAATAAGAAATAAAAAGACCTCTAATCCATCATGGATATGCAGACTGAATCTACAAAATACATTTTTGTGACAGGAGGTGTCATGTCTGGCCTTGGAAAAGGTGTAGTTTCATCATCCATTGCAAAATTACTTCAGCTTTCAAATCAAAAAGTTTCTTGTGTAAAATTCGATCCATATCTGAACTATGACGCAGGAACAATGAACCCTATTGCCCATGGAGAGGTCTTTGTCACAGAAGACGGTGGGGAATGTGATATGGATATTGGAAACTATGAGAGATTTCTCAACCAGAACATATCAAGAACTCATAATATCACAACTGCACAGATTTATTCTAGTGTAATAGAGGCAGAAAGACGCGGAGAATATCTGGGCGCATGTGTACAAATAATCCCGCATGTCACAGATGCAATCAAAGACAGACTAAGAAAGATAGTAAAAAGCGAAAATCTGGATATACTAGTAGTAGAATGTGGTGGAACTGTTGGAGATATTGAAAGTCTTCCATTTCTTGAAGCCCTAAGACAGATGAGATTAGAAGAAGGACCAGAAAATGTAATATTTGTTCATGTCACACTTGCCCCTTCCCTGGATGTGGTAGGAGAGCAGAAAACAAAGCCTACTCAACATAGCGTCCAAGAACTTCGAAGAATTGGTATCCAACCAGATTTGCTTGCAGTAAGATGTACAAGACCGCTTGAGATTGCAGCAAGAAAAAAGATTTCATTATTTTCAAACGTTACAGAGCACGATGTATTTTCATGCCATGATGCAGAATCAATTCTCCTAGTACCTCAGATGCTATATGATCAAGGAATAATTGATGTAATATTCAAAAAGTTTGGTAAAGTTGGATTGGTAAATACTTCTGCAAATTGGGACAAGTGGAATTCAATCGTAAATTCATTTCAAAGTACAAAAGAATCAGTTAGAATTGCAATGGTTGGAAAATATGTAAAACTTGCTGATAGTTATGTAAGTGTAAATCATGCACTAAAACACGCAGGTGCAAAGATTGGTAAAAATGTAATTATCGATTGGATTGATTCTGAAGAATTAAACGGAGATGTAAATAAACTCGCATCATATAATGGCATAATTGTTCCAGGAGGTTTTGGTGATAGAGGTTCTGAAGGAATTATCAGTACCGCAAACTATGCAAGAGAAAAAAATATTCCATATCTTGGAATATGTTTTGGTTTCCAGTTAGCTGCAGTTGCATTTGGAAGAAATGTGTGCGGATTGACAAATGGAAATTCTACAGAGATATCACCAAATACAGAAAATCCAATAATTGATCTTTTACCAGAACAAAAATCTATTGAGAATAAAGGTGGTTCATTGCGTTTAGGTGCACATGATATTACAGTAGAGGAGAATACACTAGCATTCAAACTTTACAAATCTAACAAAATACAGAAACGACACAGACATAGATTTGAGTTTAATCAAAAATATCTAGAAATGTTTTCTTCAAAAGGTATGAGATTTTCAGGATACAGTGATAACAAAAAACGTATGGAGATATTAGAAATTCCAACTCACAAATTCTATCTGGGAGTTCAGTACCATCCAGAGTTTAGTAGCAGGCCTGGTCATCCTGAAGAATCGTTTGAGGCATTCATAAGGGCATCAGCCAACGCATAAACGAACTATTTTGGAACTTCGTATATTCTCTGACGAGTATCACGTAGTGAGACTCTTCTTTTGACATATCCTTTCTCAAGTAAGTGACTCAATGCAAGCCTAACGGTTCTGTCAGGAAGCAAAGTTTTTTCTGCCAGTTCTTTTTGAGTAAGAGAACCTTCGTATTCTAATGTCTTTAACAACAACTTTGAGCTTGGAGGCATGTTTAACAACTCATCTGCAAGCTTTACCTTTTTGGCCAACGCTGAAACAGTGGTAGAATCCTTTTTCATCCTAATCACATTTGCAGGTTGCGGGAATTTTGTGCAGGTTACAGTTTTGTCAACTTTGAACCTATCTTTTCCATCAACTACAACTTCACATCTTAAACCAGATGAAATATCATCAATTTCTATTAAAGTATCTTCAGGAACTATTAGAGGGCGTCTTGTGTTATCAAGTGAGTTTACTGATACTATACAGAATACCTTAGAATTTTGATAAATTGCTGGACCTCCTGCAGACATTGAATATGCAGAAGAACCAATAGGTGTAGATATAATCAGACCGTCACTGCTGTCATGCCAAAGCTCTTCCCCGTTTACACGCAATACATGTTCTACTAAAGTTGCACTCTTTGAAGAAAAGATTGCAACATCGTTTAGAGCTGGGTAGATTGATTTGTCATCAATTTTTACGCCAACTCTTGGAAGAGCTTCAATTGAAAAATCACCTTTTTTTAATCGGTTAAGGTATAACGGAAATTGTTTAAGATCAGTTTGTGCTAAAAAGCCACTTGATTCATACTCGTTTATTCCAAGTACTGGTATTGTTGAATTTATAAAATGATGAAAATAATTTCTGACTCCACGGTCTCCTCCTGTTACAATAACATAGTCAGTATCCTTCCCAAGTGGTTTTTTTCCAAGAGTTATAGATTCTATCCCGTGGCTCTCAAGTGAAAGTTTGAGTGATTTTACAGTATGTTCCTGATCCTGACTAAATAATGCAACTTTCACAGCCTTGATTCATCCCTTTAGACAATAAAAGCCTAGACACTTGAGAACTGCATCAAGTTGTAGAGATATGCGGCATTTCTCTCTGTATCGCCACCAGCAGGAATCTTTTCGAGTCCAGTGGCTCTTGTTTCAAGAGCAGCTTGTGCAGCACCCACTGCAAAACAGATTGCCCAGATAGGATCTTTTTCCTTCAAATACGAACATGAAAAAGCTGCACAGAATATGTCACCGACTCCAGTCGTATCACCTATTGACATATTTGGAATTTTTAGATGATACATCCTATCTTTTACAAGCATTGTGATGTTTTGTTTGTTAGTGTAAAGTACATGTTTGACACCCTTCTTTTGCAAAGCAAGCATTCCTTCTTTTTCCCTGAGACCTGTAAGATAAAATGCCTCTTCAGGGTCAGCCTTTATTGCAGTAATATGAGATAAATCGAGAAGTGTCTTTTCTAAAAATATTTTTCCATCAACATCCACCCTACGCAGATATCCTTGAGGATCAAGTAATGTAAAATCAAAGTTTTCTTTAATTCCATCCAATGTGTCTTCAGATATTTCATCAAAGACAGGACTTACAATTGCACCATCTGCATCAGACTTTATTGATTCAATGGGCTCACATTTTGTTTTAAGATAAAGTTCACGCTCAGTTCCAAATATCTTTAACAAAAATCTTGTAGTAGGTTTGTCAATAATAGAATTTTGAGAAATGAAAATACCATTTTTTTCAAGTTCTGGGCGAAATAAAAAATCTGTTCCAATCTTTGTATGAAGGTCAATATCAAATTTCATATTTTTTGCAGTTAACCCACAGTAGCAAGCTGGACCTCCAGCAGTTTCAACTACTACATTATTTTGAGATATTTCATCTACTGTGCAGTGTGAGAAAATTGCAATCTTCATTTAATTTCTTGCCAATACCTTTCCATTTGAACATATGTTTTGAGCACAAATCATCTAAAAATTTTCAAACTTTATACAATTAATTGATGATTTTGCAAATTATAACCAGGTTTGATTTTATTTTTCAAATAAGGAATTAGTTCTCCCAGATCTATTATAACTTCATGAATTTTGTTTTTTTGGTACATACTAAGTTTAGAACCCATTCTCTGCTCATATTCTGAAATTTCTAAGAAAAGCTTTTGACATTTGTTTATGAGTTCATGTGTGTTTTTAACAGGGTCAGAACAATTATTCCAATTCCAGTTAAGTTTTAAAATTTCTTCAGATATCTCGTAGACTTTAATGACCTTAAGCAAACCCTCTTCATCAAAACGTTCAGTCATCACTAATTTGATATCTAGAGATGGTTTATGGATCTAATGGATCTAAAAGGACAGACACGCTAGTTAGCTAAAAGATCCCATAATTTTTGGGATGTTGAATGACCAGATGCGCAATTTTCAAAGTTTGGGTTTTTAATTTTCCATCTAGTCTTTTTTCTGACCCTTTAGACATGATTGACAGACTATCTTGCCTTTTTGTACTACCACATCAACATTTGAGCTCAGACAAACGTGGCAAAGGCCGCGCATGGTTCACCTAAAAGAATATGAAATTTAAATTTTTAACACATATTCAATGCGAGGTCTTTTCTATCTAGATCATATCATTTATTGGAGAATATGTAGTCCACAAAATTTCAAACAATAGTAGAAACTAGACAGATTAAAGATCCATTAGGGTCTAATCTAGCAAAAACAAGGTGTCAAATATCGTTATAAAGAGGCTCTATACAGGTAAAACATGCCATTAAAACGAGCTAGTCGTGGAAGACAAAAGGGAGGAAAGGGATCAACTGGTCGTATCCAGTGTACAAATTGTGGTGCCACAGTCCCACGTGACAAGGCAAAGAAAGTAACTTCAAGACTAAACTTGGTCGAACACACTTTGGCTAAAGAGCTAAGAGCTCAAGGAGCATACATTGCATCACCTACAGTACTCAAGTGGTATTGTATTTCATGTGCAATTCACTTTGGAATTCTAAAAATCAGATCAGCTGATTCAAGAAGACAAACCGGTAGACTACGATAGTCTAATCTTTTATTGCACGAGCAGTAGTTATTATTCTCTGAACAAATGTAATTCCTGCAATTATTGCAACAATGATTACAGCGTAGTTTAGAAATCCGATCATACCAATGATTGCAATTACAAGTAATCTCTCTGCTCTCTCACCAATGCCTATTCCTTGAAGTTGAACTCCCAGAGATTCTGCTCTTGCTCTAGTATAGCTAACAAGTAGAGATAATCCAATTGCCAACAGTACAAGATATCCTTGAGAATATCCACCGATTAAAATTCCCAGAAATATTGCTACTTCAGCAATCTTGTCAAATACAGAATCAAGAAATGCTCCTTTTTTAGATGTCTTTCCAGTAATACGTGCGACTTGACCATCTACGATATCAAAAAATCCAGAAACAAGTAACAAAATTCCTCCCAAGATAAAAGAATATTCGAGATGAATAGCGTAAATTATTGCAGATGCAAATGCAAAACAAAGTCCAACTGCAGTCCAGAAATTTGCAGATAGTCCAGTAGATGCAAAGACTTTCCCAATTTTCTGCAGGGTCGGCTTTAGACCTTCTCTAAAGTTGTTAAGCATTTGATACCAGCCATTTGACAATAATTTATACCATATATCTTAGAGCATATTTACTAAAATTCTCAGAAATTGAATAAAATATCAAAAAATCTGATATAATAGTGCGTTTTAGAACTCTCATGGGCCTCATAGCAAAAGGTGCAAAATGTAGTGTCACAGGCTGCGGCGAGGATGGCGTTCGTTCGCTTACTGCCTCAAAGGTAGAAGGAACAGGAGTAGGTATTCCACACGGTTTGAAAAAAGCAATTCTTTGCAAAGAACATTACAAAGAGTGGAAAAAAGCAACAAAAGATGATAGAGATACCGAAAAAGCCAGATTCAGCAGATATTAGACAATTAAAAATAATTACATCTTTTTGATTTATTTTTTGTTAAAGTAGGCTTTAGACAAGTCATCATAGTATTTGCCTAATTTTTTATACAGTCTCTTTGGTTTTCTTGGCTTTTCATTACTTAGGGCATAGAGACAAAGTATCGGAAATGCAATAGTTGCATCAGTGTAAACCATTATCACATCTTCATGGGCATCTTTTACCTTACCCCAACTCTTTCCTTCTTGTAAAGTAGCTCCAGAGAGTCCACCAGTATCAGGTCGAGCATCAGTAATTTGTATGATATAATTTTGACCACCGTGACCCAAACCAAGTATTTGATCTAATAATGGGCCTGTTTGTTGTGCAGTATTCTTTGGTACGCCTCCTCCCAACTCCAAAATACCGGATTTCTTTGAATTATACAAAATTGCAGCTTGTTCTATTATTTCCCTTACAAAGTCAAGACTATGAATTTTATTTTCTAGCCTAAGTGGAGCTAGATCCAAGGCAAGTGATGAATCTTTTAGAGTCGACACATAGACAGGTACATCGTAATCATATGCAGTTACAACAAAACTGCGCTCTGGGTTTTTAGAATGTAATTTAGAGTATTTACCCATGGCGTTACAAAATTCTGCAGTAGTAAACGGTTTGTCAAGCAAATCTTTTGTAAACATTTTTTGTACAATTTTGTCTTCAGCTTTGAGTGTCTCATCTCCCTTGATGTAGACATCACGTATTCTGACAATATCTTTCTCGTATAGTATCATGTCATCCACCTCAAAGTGACCTTGTTTTACTGGAAGATTCCATGCAAAATGATCCTCGTGATACACGTTTGCACCTGTAGAAACTATCCAGTCAACAAATCCACGTTCTATTAACGATTTGAATAACCCTCCAAACCCAACAGGAGTCATTGCTCCTGCCACCGTAAGACAGATTGTTGCATCATCTTCAATCATTTTACAGTAAAGTTTTGCGGCATCTCCAAGCTGTCTTGCATTATAACCAGTACTTGCAAAAATTTCCACTAGATCATCTATTCCCATATTGGGCTTGATCTTCAAATGAGGAATGTCTTTTCCCTTGAAGTTATGATGGTCCACGAACGAGTACTTAATTTCGGGGTAAATAAATTCTCGTAAGGGTTACGAACAATAACAATTAAAAAAAGATTACAAGAAATATAGAAACCTATTCTGGGATTTCTACTTCTCTTGTGTCATGTTTTGAGATTTCTTTATGCATAACAACATGAGACTTTTCTTTGAAAGTCAGATTACATCTGTAACAATGCCATGCTGTCATGCTCATATCAAATAATATGTATTTTTAATATATAAGACGTGTGCATGATTTGTACATTTGATAATCAACAAAAAACTTGAAAAAATAAAGTAACTTTGTTACGTCATTGATAAATATCGATACAACAGTTAAACAACATGAAAGAAGAGATGGTAACCTTATCAAATGTAGATGTGGACAATTTGATTATTTCAACAAAACAACACCTCCAAGAATTAAAGCTTGAAATCATACATGAGGAAAAGCATGAGAGTTATTGGAGTATAAAGGCACATAGAGGAGGAAAACTTGCAGCCGTAACTGGGAGCATAAGAGACGTAGAAATTCTCATAGTTGGAGAAGAAAACCATCATGAATTGACTCTTAGAACAGGAGCCTGGGGGAGAGACATTGCAATACCAGCACTTTTAGCAAGCATTGTCTCAATTGCAGGAGCAGCGGCTGTTGCTGCCGCAGAGGTTTACCGTGCACATAAATTTGAAAAAGATTTTTGGGATTGGCTAAATAAACAGGTTTCAACATATGACAATAGTAAAATCAGTCCACCCAAACTTGTAAAGCCTACCGGCGTATAGAAACAGGTCTAAATCTTCCACATAGTATTTTAAGAACAAAATTTGTTTTGAATCAGATGCAAGTTTTTCGAGAAGAAAAATGGAATTTAAGCGAACTTGTAAAAAACCCAGATTCGCCTCAGTTTGCCAAGCGCCTAAAATCAATTCAGGATGAAGTAAAAAAATTTGAAAAGAACAAAAAATTACTCAAACCTACAATTTCTGAAGGAAAATTTCTTTCAATGATTCACACTTTGGAAAAGATATCTGATGATTTTGGCAGAGTTGCAGGCTATGCATCGTTAGAGTATTCATCAGACACACAATCAGATAAAGCAACCGCCCTACAATCAAAAATGAGAAAGTTTGGAGCACAGATAGAAAACCAGACGTTATTTTTTGACCAATGGTGGAAAAAACAAATCGATGAGAAAAATGCACAGAGATTGATGAAGTCGGCAGGAGAATTACACGAATTTCTACGTTACAAAAGACTACTTGCAAAATACTCCCTTACAGAGCCAGAAGAGAGGATAATTAACACATTAGATGTTACAGGTCATTCTGCACTTGTTAAGATCTATGACAAAATTACAAATGCATTTGTCTTTGAAGTAAAAATTGACGGTAAGACTAGAAGATACAATAGAGAGGAATTGTCAGTTCTAATTCGAAATCCCAAACCAAAAACAAGAGAGATTGCTTACAAGGCACTACTATCAGAATTTGACAAAAATAAAGGAGTCCTAGGAGAGATTTATCAAAATATAGTTTCAAACTGGAAAGATGAATGTATCAACATACGAGGATATGCATCACCAATATCAGTTAGAAACATTGGAAATGATGTTGAAGACAAGACTGTGGATGCCCTTCTTTCAGTTTGTAAGAAAAACTCTGATGTATTTCGTAAGTTCTTTTTACAAAAGGCGCGCATTTTGAAAATGAAACGATTACGCAGATATGACATTTATGCGCCAGTTCAAAAAAAGGATGAAAAAAGATACACCTATGACATGGCTGTAAAACTTGTTCTTGAAACTCTGAATGATTTTAGTCCGCAATTAAGCGAATATGCCAAAAGAGTGTTTGTTAAAAGACATGTTGATTCTACAATAAGACCAGGAAAAAGAAGCGGTGCGTTTTGTAGCACCATATCTCCAAAGGTAACACCATATGTCTTGGTAAATTTCAAAGGAAGAATTAATGATGTCTTCACTTTGGCCCATGAGCTTGGCCATGCAATTCATAGTGTATCAGCTTCCGATAAATCAATATTCATAGCAGAGGCACCACTACCACTTGCTGAAACTGCTTCAACATTTTCTGAAATGTTGTTGTTCAACAAAATTTTGGACCAGATATCAGAAGGAGAACAACAATCAAACCTTGTAGAACATTTGGATGACCTGTATGCCACCGTAGGACGCCAGGCATATTTTACACTCTTTGAAATTGCAGCACATGAAAAAATTGGCAATGGTGCAATGGTCCAAGATATAACATCAGAATACATGAAGACGCTAAAAGACCAATTTGGGGATTCTGTTACGATGACTCCAGACTTTGGAACAGAGTGGACATGTATCCCACACTTTTATCATTCT
>JAGWGA010000050.1 GCA_028867675.1 Nitrososphaerota archaeon
GATCTACATTGATTGCTAATGGTTGAGTACAAGCAGTGGGTACTTTGAATTCTGTTATGTATTTACTGGATTGTGCAGGACCAGTTTCACAAAAGGTCGGTCTCTTGTTATCTGGATAATTATCAGCTGGTGTTCCAGTAATGGTCAAACCTGTACTCTTACTACTTTGAGTTGCTACTCTGCCTCCTCCAAGAAATGCTACACTTACTGTAGAAACTATAAAAATTGCCATAAATGATAACGCAAGAAGCTTTTTAGTATTCTTGTTCACAAAATCTTGGCTGTTTTTCCCTTGTTATATCTTATACGTAGAACACTGTGAATGAGTCTGAATGATAATCAGTTTCTCTTTATTGATAATGTCTTTTGGACTTCGTTCATAGTGCTTAGGAACTTTTGTTTGGCCTCATACTCGTCAGTTACATCTATAGCTATTTCAGATGCTGAAAACATTACGCCCTTGACCAGTATTGGAGGGGTAAGCCCCAATAGCTCACCTAGTATTGCAAGTATGTTAGTAAAAGTGGTGTTATTTTTGAAATGAAAAACTGTTTTTCCATCTGCAATTTTCGGATTTGGCTCTAAAGGAATGACAAGTTCAGGTGAAGTAAATTCTGTTATGAATGTGGTCTTGTCTTCTTTAATTTTTGTACTCAGATCTTCTTTTTGAGATGAGAGTTTCTCTTTTGCTGTTTCCAAGTCTGTGGTTGCATCATGGTAATCCTGACCTGTCATCTTTGCAAATGTTGACTCTGTTGGACTTTTGAGAGGGATCTCATGAATTCTAAAATTTACTGTTGCAAGCTCATCTTCAACATCTTTTAGTTTTGTTCTATTTTCTCTGATACGGGTTGCTACTTGTTCTAGGAAGGTAAAATCTGACATTTCTAGCTAAACTCATGGACAACGTCCATGAGGCTTGCCTTGAATTCCTCAGTGGTAAGTCCCCATTTTCCATATTCTTCTTTAAATGCATCCCATGAAGCTTCTGCTTCACTTGCAATCTCTAAGATCTTTGATCCTATTGCTTTTGTGTTTACAAGTATTGTAACATTTGCCTGTTCTGTTTCTAATATTGGGACTTTGATGAAGATCATTCTAGATTCTTCGATATGGAATCGGTCCTTGATTATGTTCTTTAAGACGTCTCTTTCCTTTGCTTCAAAATCTCCTTTTACTTTTACAAGTATACAGCAAGAGTCTTTTGGTCCACCTTTATCTCTAATATCGTTTTCATCGATATCAAACAATACTGCATCTTCTTTCTTGTTGATGTGTTCTACAATTCCCTCCATCGTATTATGTTTAGTACCGGTCAAATCTGAAGCCCACTGTCTGTCTTCTGGAATGACTGGAATAACCCAAGTTATTGCAAATCTTGGTCTCTTTGTCGCAAGCCATGTTCTATAATTTGACATGTCCCATTCTGTCTCTCTTGCAAAGGATGCAACAAACATAGACATTGCATTTGCAGCAATCAAGTTCATTCCTCTATAATCTTTCCAACCTACTTCGTGTTCCTTTGGAAGGTCATCTATGATTGATGATATCTTGTCTAGTCTTTTTTCATGTCTTTGTGCAAGTTCTCGTAATCTTTTATTTGAAAATAGAATTGAACAATCACTGTATTTTATCTGGTGTTCAAGATTCATTACTATGTTAATAGCAGATGCTTCTAAAATAACTGGATCCCATCCAAATTCTGGTAGTAATCCAAAAGATCCGACTGTTGCATGTTCCTTTGTGTCTTTTTTGATATATTGCATAAACGCACTAGCAAACGATGCACCGGTACCTCCTCCCATTCCAAATGGAATTATGAAACCTCTTACTGGTTCTGGTGAAAGACTTGCAAGTTGTTTTTGCATGTCGTATTTTGTACTTACTTCTTTGATGAATCTTGTACGTCCCTCTGCCCAGTTTCTTGCAGCGCCTCCTGCACCAGAGATCACATGTTTGTCTCTTAGAGAGAAAAGGTCTGGATATGATTGTAATATTAAATTGGCAGCTCTTGGATCTAAATCGATTAAAAGAGCCCTTGGAATGAGTGGAATCTCGCTTCCTCCGTAAGCATTTGGAAATCGCAAGATGGTACTACCGTATCTTTTGAGTATGGCAGATTCTGCCTTTTCACCCTTTAAAGTTGGTTTTAGAGGATCTGCCCCAACATCAATTAGTAATCTTCGATAAGTTTCTGCACCAAGACCTATTCCACAATGCCCAAAACATGTCATTAAAACTGGTGCCGGTGCTAATGGTGTAAATTTTGTCAAGTCTAATCACTACTTGAAACTGGAACTGGTCTCTTTAACCATATAGTGCAAGATTGTAAAGTCCATACTTGATAGTTATAGACATGAAATTGTTCCATTTTTGTTCCTCAAAACACAATCTATTCTTTTTGAATTTAAGATTTAAGAATGATTTCTTCTTTTATTCGTCTTCTGTAAGAGCTTTCTTTAGTTCTCTGAATTGTTCAATAGTTATCTGACCTTCTGCAAGTCTTACTCGAAGTAGTTCTAACGATGTATCTCTTTTGCTTGGTTTGGTACTTGGTGACTGTTGTTCTCCCTCTGCACCCTTTGAGGCTTCTGTCAAAGTTTGGATATATCTATAATCTGACATGACAACTGGTTCTCCTTTTTTTACAGTCTCTGCAATCTCTCGCAATCTCTTTGGATCTCCCTTTCCCGATGCAAGCAAACTCTTGATAGTCTTTAGTATATCTTCTGACATTTTATTTCACTATGGTCTTGAATTTGGGATCCCCTTTTAGTTTATCGAATGATGCATCCTTGATTGCCCAATTTTTTATGGTCTTCCCATAATGTGATATTGCCTGGGCTAGAAGAATTAATGCCTCATTATCTTCCCCTAGTTGAGCCTTGCATCTTGCCTTTGCATAAATTATTGTTCCATTTTTTGGAAATTCTTTTAGTATTTTATCAAAGATCTGTATGGCATCTTGATGTTTTCCAAGCTCCGATAACTCGGTTCCTTTGTAAAATAATGCTTCATTGTTATCTGGTTCTTTTTCCAAAACTTTATCCAAAAAAGTAAGTGCCTCTTCATGTTTTTTTTGTTTACCTAAAACAAGTCCTTTGTAGTATGTAGCTTGCATGTTATTTGGTTCTTCAGCGAGTACTTTGTTTAGACAGGATAGTGCATCGTCATATTTTTCAAGACGAATTATGGCGATACCTTTGTTATATAGTGCTGGCAGATAATTGGCATTACTTTCTAACGCTCTGTCATAATATGTAACAGCTTTTTCAAATTGTTGTAACTCTGCATAATGGTTTCCCAAATTATTTAATGCATCAACATGTTCAGGTTTGTATTCAATTATTCTCTCAAAGCATGATACTGCATCCTTGTTTTTCTTTAATTTCAACAATGACATTCCCTTGTTGTATAATGCTTCTACATTTTTGGGATCTTGTTTTAATGCCTTGTCAAAAAACGATACTGCATCCTTGTGTTTTTCAAGCTTGGCATAGCTTATTCCTTCTATGACCATTTTTTCTGTTTGTAGTTTATCCGAACTCATTTTACTATCAAAAAATATCACTAATGCGATGTTTAATGCTTTATTTTTGCTAAAAAACAAGGAATTAGATAAATTAAAGACTGTCATCTATCAAGCCTAGATGAAAATAAACTCTAAAGATTTCCTTGTGAGACCGGATGAAAAAGTAAAACTAAAGAAATGGCCAACAAATGTCAAGCCTGTATACAAGTCAAAAGAAGAGTATCATAAGATACTTGCAGAACATGTTAAAGAGTTGGCATCATTACAGAGTCTTCTCTATGCTTCTAATCGATATTCTTTATTGCTAATCTTTCAGGGAATGGATGCTGCAGGAAAAGACAGTGCTATCAAGCATGTCATGTCTGGGGTTAATCCCCAAGGATGTCAAGTGTATAGCTTCAAACATCCAAGTATTGAGGAACTTGAACATGATTTCTTATGGCGTACAACTCGCAGCCTTCCAGAACGTGGTAAAATTGGAGTCTTTAATCGTTCATACTATGAAGAGGTACTAATTGTTCGTGTACATCCGGAGATACTATCAAGCCAAAGACTCCCAGATGAATTTCTCGACAAAAAAACAATTTGGAAAGATAGGTATCACTCTATTGTGGATTTGGAAAAACACTTGCACCTAAATGGTACTAAAATCATAAAGTTTTTCTTACATCTATCAAAGGAGGAACAACGAAAACGTTTTCTTGAACGTATTGACAACCCTGAGAAGAACTGGAAATTTGGCGTTGCTGATATTGAAGAAAGAAAATTCTGGGATGATTACATGGATGCTTATGATGATTGTTTGAGTGCAACAAGTACTACTAACTCACCGTGGTATATCGTTCCAGCAGATGGTAAAGAAAATAGCCGATTAATGGTTTCACAGATTGTTCTTGACTCACTTAAGGAACTTAGAATGGCTTATCCAAAGACTGATGCAAAGCGTAGACAAGATCTACAATCTATAAGAAAAATGTTATCTAAAAAATAACTTTAGAACAAAAATACCTAGATCTTTGTTTCTTGACTCTCTTCAGGAAATGATTTTTTGATATATCTTGAAAGTATTGGGTACTGGATAATAAGAGATGCCAATACTACTCCGAATGTTATTGTCTTTAGTATTTCTTTGAACTCACTATCTGGAAGAGTGGCAACAAGTGCGACAGAAAGTGCTCCTCTCATACCTCCTATCATTATTACATGTCTCCAAGTATTCGGTGTCTTTTCCTTTGTAAACCGGTTGGTTGCAGCAAGTATTGGATATGTTGATGCAGCTCTTGCGGCTAATACTATCACAACTGCAAGTGCAATTAACGGCAGATTTTGCCCTATTCTGACAATATCCATACTTAATCCCAGATACAAAAATGCCACAGAATTTGCAAAAAATGCAATCATCTCCCAAAAGTTGGATGTGTATGCCCTTACCTTTTCACTGATTATGTGTGGCTTTCTCATAATTACTCCAAACCACAATCCTGCTGAGGCAGCTGCAACAAGACCTGACAAGCCAAGTGCATTTGCAATTATTACTGCACCAAATAGAACTGCTACTGAAAGTGCGGTCTCAGAAAATGGATCTTCTAATAGTCTGTGTAAAAACTGAGACCCCATTGCAAGTCCAATACCTATAGCAATTCCGCCACCAAACACAAGTGCAAAACGTCCAATTGTTTCTAAAATATTGACATTGATTTCAGTCGAACTTGGAGAAAGCAATGATCCTTGTGCTATGGATAATGCTATGATTGATGAAAATATGATTGCACCAGCCGCATCATTGAAACTGGCTTCTGACTCCATTAACATTGCAAGTTGTGATGGAACCTTTACTCTTTTGAATACCTCTATAACAATTGCTGCATCAGTAGGGGCAATTAATGCAGCAAAAGCAAAAGCAACAATCGTTGGAAGCCCTGCAAGATATGATAGTAAAAATCCTCCAACTATTGTGGCAACCCCTACTCCTGCGGTGGATAACATTAGTGATGATATTCTAATCTTTTTGAATTGTTCACGATCTATTTTCATCATTGCTTCGAAAATCAGGGGTGGAATTACAAAATATAGGATCAATTTTGGGTCAACTTTGAATCCTGAAATGTTAGGTATTCCATGACCTGTAAAATTTACAATTGATATGGAAATTCCAATTGCAACAAGAATCATGGTGTATGGAATTTTTACCTTTGATGCGATAAGTGATGCTAGAAAAATTGTCAAGAGAAAAACTGGAATTACATATTCGTTTGATAACAGATGACCTAGACTCAGCTCTGACATCTATAAACTCTAGTGACCAAATTATAAAAATCGTTCTTAAATGATTATTATCTTCGGCTTAGCTCTTGTTTG
>JAGWGA010000051.1 GCA_028867675.1 Nitrososphaerota archaeon
TACCTTTTATAGATGAAATCCCACTCTTCAAAAGAATGACAGAATCCAAAGCTAGCTACAAAAAAGCAAAAATCGTTGGAAAAGTTCAAGACAAAATTAAGGAAGGAATTGAAAACTATCGTGCTGCAACTGATGCACCACCACGAGTAGATGTTTATGATATAATTGAGCAAGTATTTGCTACAATTAATCCACAAGTAGCTGATGAGGGGAAAGTCACAGTAGATGAGGTAAGCGGATGTCTAAGAAATGCATACCTTGATCGAAAAGACCCGTCTGAGAGTAATCACAAACAGATGGTGTCAAAGATAATGAAAAAGAGCGCATTTAGTATAATGGAAAGACCAGTAGAAGGTCAACTCGATGCAGGTTCTAACGTAAAATTAGTCGGAAGAGCCGACCGAGTAGAAGATGAAGTAGTGATGCTCTTTAGAGGTTCAGAAAAACTGCCTGAGATGCCATATCCAGCAGATTTCATACATCTGAACTCCTATCTGTTTATGTTTGACAAACCAGAAGGCGTGATTGTCTACTTTGACCGAGAAGGAAACGAAATGGAATTCAATGTTCCAAAGAGTGAAAAGCTATTACATGAAACAAAACGCAGAGCAAAGATTCTCAATACATTGCTGACAAATAACATTGCTCCAGCAATAGAACCGTCTGAAAAATGCATGGAATGTCCTCACAATGAGAAATGTTACTATGCAAATGAAGACAAACAAAAATGGGGATTCTGGGCTCGTGGCAAATGGCGTGAACTCAAACCAAAACCCTTCCTATAACTACACACCTTTTTCATTTTCATTTTATTAAATAATGTCTAAAATTGATTTTATTTATTTTAGAGATTCTAATTCGTCGGGATTAAGAAAAACCCTCGTCTTGTATGGTTTCTCAGAATCTTTGTGAAAATAAAAAATTTTAATTCCGTGTTCAAAAGGTTTCATTTCTATTTTGTCTGTTGACTGGATAGAGCTATCTTCTTGCCTTAGATATTGATATAATTCTTCTTTGCCCATCTTCAATATCTCGCTTATCCGCTTTCTAGTTCCCATGTAATCAAGGATAATTTTGAGTTATTTAACATCTTAACTTTTTTATTGAAAATCATGGCCTGTATTCTAATCATTAAATACAATACTTTTCTGAATTGAACATGGCTGATAGCAAAATAGACTGGTTTGAAGATTTTCTGGGTCTGGGCTATCATGTTTTTGATATTCGTCCTACCATCTATCTGATATTTGATGGAAAAAGAAAACTTGCCAACATCTGGAATAAGATAATCAAATACTGGCCAGACGATGAGATTAAAATGAGATTCTTCGAAGGTGATGAAAATTATGAATTTGTATTATGTGGTAAATCTCGTATTTTACTAACAACAACTGTTTTCCTAAAATCTCTGAAAATCTCGGATCATTATAGGCAGTTTATGGAAGAATACAACGGGTCTGCATCATTACAACTTGCAGTATATTTTCCCAAGGACAAAAAGTATGAACTTGAAATATTCAAATTCAAAAAAAAGGTAACTGATGTAAAATTTCTAAAGAATCAAGATGTTGATGAGGATTTCATTATTTCACAAGCAAGGCAAAAACTGAAAAATCCTGAAAAAAAAGATACTCAATCCTGATAATCTAGATTTTTAGGTTTGATCTAATAAGGACTATCCATAAACTCCAGTCTAGATTCTTAAAAACAAGGGGCTGTCGGTATGGATAATTTGTTACGGTTTTGGTAATTCCAAAATCATACATTTTTTCTTTTCCTTTTTCTGTAAATGTAATTCTCAAAAAATCTACCTTTCTTGTTGTTATGCTTCTAACATCTGTTATAGAATTAAGTGGTATTATCCATGATTTTGGATGCTCAGTTAGATCTTCATCAAGATCTGATTCATTATAATCTGAAATCCTTCCAGTTCTGGCCTTATCATCTTCAAAATATCTTTCTTTTTCTTTTGCAGTAATCCAAACATAACGTGGAACAAAAATTACATTCTTGTTTGTGAGTGCAAGAATCCCTTCTTTACTTTTGTGAAAGAAACCTCTTAACCCTAAAGCTATTCCCCAAATCTGAGGAAGTGATGCTATGATATGTTCTCCTTCTTCCAGGTTTTCCATCATTATTTTTCAGCTTAAACTGTGAATAAATCAATCTATCTAATTTGAATTTGTTACAAAAATGTGGTAAAGGGATTTACTCTAGGCGTGACCTTGACCTTCATATCTCATGCCATAGGTTCCCCAGGTTTTTCCTTTCTTTGCTAAATTGTACCTGTGAGCTCTTTCACCGAAGTAAATTGCTATTGTCATTGCAAGTGTTACTGCTGTTGCAATGAAAATTTCTATTCCAGCTTCAGTCATGGGTGCTTTAATTTGCAAGTTGTATAATAATTTTATTTAGAAATTTTTCTAATTCTATGATACTCAAATCTTACAAAATTTGTTATCTGATGTTACATAATATCATAAAAAAAATATTTTAGGATAAAATGCCTTTTATAGATGAGAAACATCTCTATCGAAAGATGCTGGAGACAATTTCTAAATCGCCATTGCAGATAGTAACAAAACACAAATGGCCGGTAGTTTTTGTGCTCGCAGGCTTATTAGTCGGGTTATCCGGATTGGTAGCAGTACAGGATGCACACGCTCAATTTGGCCCATTAGGAAATCTCGCAGATCCTAACAAGACAAATGAGATTCACTGTGCTCAACCAATGACACCTCCAGGTAACGGAACTTTCGGTGGAAGTAATGCACCATGTATAGACACAGGAGATACAACATTCATGTACGCAGCAGCAGTCTTCGTCATGATTATGACTCCTGGTGGTGTTGGATTCTTGTATGGAGGTCTTACAAGAAGAAAGCACTCTCTAACAGTAATGCTACAGGCATTCATGGTCTATGCAATTGTCAGTGTTCAATGGGTAATCTTTGGATACTCGATAATGTTTGGTCCTTCTGCTGATTCTGTTGGATTTATCGGAAATCTCGACTGGGTAGGTTTGAATAATGTATCGCACAATGCGCCAGCCGATGTATATGCTCCAACTATTCCTCACTTAGCCTATGTGATGTTCCAGCTTATGTTCGCTGCCATCACTCCATCACTAGCTATTGCTGGTTATGCAGATAGGGTAAAGATGAGTGCATTCTTGATACACATTGTATTATGGACTACATTCATCTATGATGTTGCAGGTCATGCTAACTGGTCTCTTGGAAGTCAGGGTACCGCACTTGGCTGGCTAGCCAAAATGGGTGCAGAAGACTTTGCGGGAGGAACAGTCATTCACATCACCTCAGGATTTGCAGGTTTAGCGACCGCAATGTTCTTGGGAAGGAGAATAGGATATGGCAAAGCACCGTTTGAACCGCACTCAATTCCACTTATAATTTTGGGTGCATCATTACTTTGGTTCGGATGGTTTGGTTTCAACCCTGGTAGTGCAGGATTTGCAGGTTTCCTAGAAACACAAGCATTCCAGAACACCAACATTGCAACTGCGGTTGCAGCAATATGGTGGATGTTCTTGAGCTGGGCACATACAGGAAAGACTAGCGCCATCGGTGCAGTCAACGGAGCTGTTGCTGGACTTGTAGCAATCACGCCAGCCTCTGGTTTCATTGGAACATGGGCATCAATAATTGTAGGATTTGCATGTGCAACAGTATGCTTCTACTGTGTGCTTATCAAGAACAGGGCAAGAATAGATGATGCTCTGGATACTTGGGGTGTACACGGAATGGGCGGTGTTGTAGGTGCTCTACTAACTGGTGCATTCAGTGAAGTCAGAATCAACCCATATGGTCACAACGGTCTCTTCTTTGGAAACCCAATGCAGTTTGTAATTAACAGCATGGGTGCAGGATTTGGTGCAGCTTGGTCATTTGGCCTCACTTACATCATTTGGAGAATCCAGGATGCAATTTGGCCAGGTGGTGTCAGAGTTACACCAAAGGAAGAAGAGATAGGATTGGACATATCTCAAGTAGGCGAACACGCATACTCTGGATTTGCAGAGTAAAAATATTCCCACCTTTTTCATTTTTATATTTACTACCAAATATTTTTGATTAGTAGATGGTTTTCTCAAAATTGAGAAACGGTAAATAGTATGTGAATTTACCAAAACTTGTCAATGGTAGATAGATGGCTAGTTTTTGTCTTATTGCAATTTGTTAGTGCAGCTATAGGATTTGCGTTTTGGTACTTGATTGATCCGCATCATAATGCAATCTTTATGATGGTTGGAGGGTTTTTCTTTACGCTTGGAACATTTGGAGCTACACGTTGGGGATTTGATAGATGGAGAGCAAAAAACAAGCCAAGAAAACGCGAAAAGAAATAATCATTTTATTTTCTAAGTTTTAATTTTCTATTTTGATTTGATATGGTATCTTTATATCAATCACGTTTAGCACACTACCTGTAGATATTCTTGTCAAAACCAAAACCACACTTTAGTAAGAAAAAACGTCTAGTAATTTTTGCTATTATTACAATAGCTGGTATATCATTTGCATACTACAATGCCCAAATTAATTCTGGGTATCATCATGTGAGGATGTTGGACTTTGACTCATATCAAAATGGCACTATTCCCCAGGGGTTTTCTGACGTATCAACAGACAAAATACCTTCTTGGATTATAAAATCAGACTCTAGTGCACCATCTAAACCAAATGTACTTGAAAAGATTCCAGTTAATGATACTGAAGACTATCATATTCAGTTAATTCCTGATTCTCCTACTTCTGATACTGCAAATGTTACAATGAGTTTCAAAATTGTATCAGGTGAAAATGCAAAGTCTGCTGGCATGATTCTTCGATTCATTGACGAAAAACATTACTTTGTTCTAATGGCAGATTCTGCAAACAATCGATTATCATTGTGCAAACAAACTCCTGAATATCTGATTTGTAATTATGATAAAACAGTCACTATAGATCCAGGGCAATGGCATACAATGAAGGCGATAATCTCTTCTCAGGGAATAGCTGGTTTTATTGATGATCAATTGCTGATACGATCAAATGATCATAATTACGTAAATGGAGCAGTGGGAATGTGGACCAAAAAAGATACTGGTGCATATTTTGATGATTTTAAAGTAGAATACTAGAGTAAAACAAGTATTCTATTTGGTACACCACCAATCTGAAAAGTATGTTTTTTGAAGTTTGACAAAATTTGAGTTTAATGAAGAATCCACAATTACAACGCCCTGTCCGTAAGTATTGATACTATCATAGTAGGTAAATGCACCTTTTCTATCAAACATATGTGAAAATGTTCCATGTGGTAAAATTACTGGACTAGAAAACCAGCCATCTGGACCACGTTGTCCGCTTCCACTAATTATTCTATGATCAACTGTATCTCTATTTACCCAAGTGATGGTGTCTCCTTTTACAACAGTTGTTTGGCAAGGGATAAAACAAGTTCCCATCAACGGGCACCCTATTATGTAAATTGCATGTGATTTACTTTCTTGATTGTTATTCTGAGAATATGCCTGTACTGAAGGATTAGAATTTGCAATTAGTACAAAGGTAAAGCATAATGCAATAACTCCAACTGTTGTGTTTCTCACAGTATGGCAATATGGTGATACCTGCTATTAACATTAAGACTCTGTTCGTCTACTATTTTTTAGACGATTTACTTACACTAAAATTGCAAGAGATTTGTATAAAACTCAAGTTACAAAAAAATGGACTTGAGTGAAAAACAAGAAAGATTTCTTAAGACTCAGCTTATACTTGC
>JAGWGA010000052.1 GCA_028867675.1 Nitrososphaerota archaeon
CTCGAAGTGCATCGGGCTCCATTTGGATGGACCAAATCATACAAATTACAAGTAAAGGGACATCCATTGGCGGAAAATTCTAAAACAATTACAGCTGGCGAAGAAAAAGAATCCTCGTCTAATGCACTAAAGGCAGAATCAAAAATACAATCATTTTGGCACATACTTTCACCTGATGGTACATTACATGAGATTGACAAATTCAATTTTGCAAAATATCCAAATCTTGAGGTATTGGCAAAATACGAAGCTGCCAAAAAAAGAGCTGTAGATGAGCCACCGCCACATGTAAAACTGATGAAAAAATTGGCCATAGCAGATTACGAGCCTGCATCTGATGCCGGAAACATGAGATTTTATCCAAATGGGAGATTGATGAAATCTCTTATCGAAAGATATGTAACCGATAAAGTAATGGAGTATGGCGGTTTCGAAGTAGAGACTCCCATCATGTATGATTCGCATCACCCTAGCATGGAGAGTTATTTTCACAGATTTCCGGCAAGACAGTATAGTATTGATTCTGAAGGAAAACATCTGTTTTTGAGATTTGCTGCATGTTTTGGCCAGTTCTTAATGGCAAAAGATTTTCAGTTGTCGTACAAAAATCTTCCATTGAAATTATACGAACTTACAAGATATAGTTTCAGAAGAGAACAATCTGGCGAACTTGTAGGTCTTAGAAGACTACGAGCATTTACCATGCCCGACTGTCACGCAATGTGCAAAGATATGGACCAGGCAAAAGAAGAATTTAGAAAAAGATTTGATTTATCCCGTGATGTAATCAAGGGACTAGGAATTGATGAAAAAGATTATGAAATGGCAATTAGGTTTACAGAAGAGTTTTACAATGAAAACAAGCCTTTGATTCAAGAAATTGTAGCAAAATTGGGCAAGCCTGTACTTGTTGAAATGTGGAAGGAGAGATTCTTCTATTTTGTACTCAAATGGGAGTTTAACTATGTGGATAGTTCTGGAAAAGCTTCTGCATTATCCACAGACCAAATCGATGTTGAGAATGGAAAAAGATACAATATTGATTTTATTGATGATCAAAACAAACCTCAACATCCAATAATTTTGCACAATTCGCCTAGTGGTGCAATTGAACGAGTCATATACACACTATTAGAAAAATCTGCCCAGGATCAAAAAGAGGGAAGAAAACCCATGTTTCCTCTATGGCTTGCCCCAACACAAGTAAGACTAATTCCTGTAAAACCAGAATTTTTAGATTATTGTGAAAAACTAGCTGATACTCTAACCGAGAATAACATCCGTGTAGATGTGGATGATAGAAATGAAAGTGTTGGAAAAAGTATACGTGATGCTGAAACTGAGTGGATTCGATTCATTATTGTAATTGGAGAAAAAGAAGTAAACTCTACAACATTGGCAATTCGAGACAGAAAAGCAAAGGATCCTCGAAATCTATCCGTTGAAGAATTCATGGCTGAGATTAAAGAAGAGACCAAAGGTAAACCATTCATGAGGATAAACATGGGCAGAAGTGTGGCAAAAAGGCCGCAGATTATGGTCTAGACAATCAAGAAGAATCCAAATCTCTTGGGTCTAGTTGTAATGATTTGTTGAAACACTCTATTGCTTCATCATATCTTCCAAGACTACGTAATACTACACCTTTTTTATTTAACAAATCTGGATTGTTGGGTTGTAAGAGTAATGCTTGATCAAAATAGCTTAGAGATTCTTCGAATTTGCAATCTAACATCAATTCATTTCCTTTCTTGATGAGATTTGAAATATCTGAATCCACAATAGTGTGATATGCTTACTGTCTTAAGTTACTTGCGGGATAAATTCATTGCAATAACTTCAGACATTAGTTTTGCAGCAACAGATGCGGTTGCACCATTATCATATGGTGGACAAAGTTCTACGATATCCATGCATCGAATAGTGTTGTTCTCTAGAGCATAGATCATATCAAAAAGCTCTCGTGAGGTAATTCCCATTGTCTCGGGGTTGCCAACTCCTGGTGCAAATGCTGGGTCTAATACGTCTAAATCTATGCTAACATAGATTTTATCAAAAGTTGACATGAAATCCTTGACCATCTTTGGACCTCTTCCTTCTCTTATGTCCTTGTCGGTTACCACATTTACTTTATGTTCTGTCTTGAATGCGAGTTCCTCTTTTACAAATGATCTTGCACCAACATGAACTATGTTTTCTGCACCACGTTTTTCTATGATTCTTCTAAGATATGCAGCATGACTTAGTTTGATATCTGCATACTCATCTCGTAAATCATAATGCGCGTCAAATACGATATATCCCGTTTCTTTTGGAAAGGCCATATACGTTCCATATGTTATCAAATGTTCGCCTCCTAAAATGATCATTTGTTTGTCACGTGCTGCAAGTTCTGTGGATATTTTTCCAATCATGTCAAGCATCTCAGTTGCAACTACTGTATGATGTGTATTTCCGAGGTCTTCGATATTGATACTTTCTAAATCTACATTAAATCTAGTTGAAAATATTTCTATATTGTTAAAGGCATGTCGAATTGCATCTGGACCAAATCTTGTACCTGGTCTAAAGGAATGTGTTGAATCAAACGGAATTCCATACACTATGACTGATACTTCTCCATCTTCATTTGGACTAGTAATCAAAGGATTTCGATTCATGTACAAATCAAGATAACTCATTTGTATGGCTCATCACTTTGTGGCGTATAATAATATTTTCAACTAGTTTACTTGGATTTGGAATAAAATATTGAGTTTTTATTCTATTTAGATGGATCAGTTATCTGTAATCCGTCACAAGAAAAATTTGCGTCATCTCGTAATTCGGGTCCATCATTAGATGTAAACCTATACTGTTGTTTATTGTCATTTGTGGCTACATAATATTCCATTACCTGACATTTGGAATAGTGTAAAGTTTCAATTGTTGAACCATCTCCAGCAAGAATGTCGATGGCTACATCAACAAAATCGATATTGTTGTTTCCTGCAGCAGTGTTGGAAAAAGTACTGATTAAACTATAATACTTGCTTTTATCTTTACTTGGAATGGATTCTAGCATAAATTGAGGACTACTAAACGCACCTATGTTCGTACTGATTGAACCTGAACCCACAGATAACATGCCGTATTGAGTTAATTTGGAAATCGTATATACATCAAAATTGCCATTTTTTGTTTGGAAATGTACTACAAATGACTTGGCTGATAATTGATCATTTAAACCACTATTTGTTGCTGTCACTTCTTGTACGGGTAAATGAATGATTCCTTGCGAAATAAGATATTGTATCCCTTGAATATATTCAGCATCAGTAACATTTCCCTCAGACCAGTATTTTGCATTACTGCGTATCCATTGCGGAATTAATGTATCAGCATTTGCATTGTTCACAGATAGCACAATCATTATTATAGATAATATCATGATTGATGCAAAGATCATATTTCGTTTTTGCAATAACTGGTCTATAGATGGAGCGTATTAAAGAATTTTCATTTGCATGTTATCTTGTTAAAAATCCAATAACCCACAGATTATAATTTGTTAAAAATGTTTTTGAGATTTTGAAAATACTGCGATCCCTATTTTTATAAAAAAATTGATTTTTTTGATATTGTCAAAATGCCTTTTTGCATACTATGAAAATCTTAATTGCTTGAAATCAAAAATGTGGTTCATCAACAAGTAAAATGTTTGAATTGGAAGAATTTTGGGGTTAAAACGGCTAATTATATAGGACTTCTTTTGCGATCGGGCTACATTCTAGGTGGACCTGCTCATCGCTAGACCTTCTACAGTGAGTACAGGCAAATTGATTTACTTCACTACATACGGTACAACGTTGAAATTCTTGCATAGTTATACCGCAATTTCTACATGAATCTTTTCGCATAGTTGTAATTTTTACAACTTTGCTTATAAATTATAGTAATGAAAGTCTTGACACACAAGAGTAAACTTTTGACCAAATTTTAGACATATAGTCCGAATTGCAAGTCAATTAGGTAGCAAAAGCAATCATTGCGTAACCATGTTCTAGACAATGGATAGATGAATTTTGTTCAATATCCTATGTTGGTTTCCAAAAGAACTGGTCTAATCCTGTCTGCTTTGGAGCCCCGATTAGGCTTGCAAAATCAAGGTCCATGGATGATAAGATTTGATCAAAGGTACTCTCCATAAACTCCATGTATTTTGGAGTGTCAATCTCGTCTGGTTTTGCCATCTCTACGGGCTTTACTCCTGGTTTGTTTATGATTTTTACATAAGAAATAATGTCTCCTTTCTTTATCTCTCTTGTAGATTCTAACAATTTTGCAGCTCGTATGTGTTGTGGTATGGTTTTGACATATTCTGATGGCGCTTTACTTATCATAACATTAAACGCTAGATCAACTAAAGGAATCTGCCGTGCTTTTAATTTCTTGGCATATCCTGAAATCAAATCACCGATCTTTGTTTTTGACTGTGAGAATTCTTGTTCGGTTTGAACTTGAGATAATAAATCAAGTATTTCATAAAACAAATGTCTGATAAACGGAGGTGTATGTGACTTCTTTCCTGTTAAACCCTTGACGTCAACTTTACCATCTTTTTGTACTCCAAGATAGTTTTTCTTTCTTGTACTAAATACCACATAGCGATATTCCTTGTCCAAGTCCAGGTCAACACCAAATTCTGTTTTTGCCCAGTCTACTACTTGTTGCACTTGATCTTTTGATGGTGCTTTTAAAA
>JAGWGA010000053.1 GCA_028867675.1 Nitrososphaerota archaeon
TCCAAGGATTTTTTGCAGGTGGTGAATGGGGAAGTGGGACTGTAATAACAATGGAGACTGTAAGTAAACCAAGCCGCGGTCTTTTATCAGGTTTCTTACAGAGTGGATATAATTTTGGTTTTGTTATTGCATCAATTGTATATCAAATAGTTATTTCACAATATCCTGGAAACGCTTTTCTTGAAATGGGGTGGAGAGTCATGTTCTTCACTGGTATAATTCCAGGTCTTGTTGCAGTATTTGTTAGATTCAATATGAGCGAGTCTGCTGCATGGCTTCAAAAATCTAAAGAACACCAGATTGAACGCGCACCACTCAAGAAAATATTTGCAACTGAAAAAAGAAAATTCTTTCTTACACTGATTATAATGACAGGTTTGATGTTTTCATATTATACCTCAATTGGTTTTCTTCCTACGTTTTTGCAAAAATATGTAAACTTGGGGCAATCCGAAGTTGCAACACTGATGATTGTTGCAACCGTTACATCACTTCTTGGTCAGATATTTGCTGGATTTATCAGTCAGTATATTGGGCGAAGAAAAACTTTGATGATAATTGCAATTGTTGCAATCATAGTTGCAATTCCATCACTATATGGCCTATATCACGCAACCACTATTTTCGAAAGAGCTGCATGTGTGATAATTTTGATGATGGCTGCAACCATTGGCTTTGGTCCAATACCTGCATTTCTTTCAGAACGGTTCCAGACATCCATTAGAAACAGTGCATCGGGATTTGCATATAATGGAGGATTACTTGTTGGTTCTTGGGCTCCGCTTATAGCGGTAACAATTCTATCACGTGTAGGGCCACTGGCGCCAATATTTCTTGGAATTAATCTTGTGATAGGCTCTGTTGTATTGTTAATTGGTGCAAAACTTAATCCGGAAACTCGAGATGTCGATCTTACAGATTGATTATGCAATAAATCTAACCTTGTATCCACTGTTTCTTTTTGCCGTATTCTGTTAGCATTTTGTATACTCTGTCAAATGATTCTTGAGGTATGGTTCCTTGCTCGACCATTCTTTGAACAACTGATTCTAGTTTGATGTGTTTTTCACGAATCATTTTCATAATTTCATCAAACATCTGTTTGATTAGCTCTGACTCTTCATCTTCTGGTTCTTTTGACATGTTATACCATCAAGATTGAATCATAATAAGGTTAAATTCTGAGACTGAAAATGTTTTATGTAATAATTCCCTAAGTGATATCATGATTGCATACATTTTTGCAACATGCATACCTGGTGAGGAAAGTGATGCAATATCTAAAATTAAGAAATTACACAATGTTACTGAAGTAAATGGTATCATGGGAAGGTATGATATCTTTGTCAAAGTCTCTACAAAAAAGGAAGAAGACCTCCATGCATCAATTACAAACATCCGAGATGTCCAGTCTATAACCAGTACTGTAACATTTGCCACAATTAAAGGCCAAGGCGGCTCTATAGATGATGAAAAGTAAATGTTACTAAAAAATTGAAAAAACTTAAGGATTATTTAATTGCGTCATCACTAACAAGCCATGAGCGCTAATACTATCAAAAAGGCCACAGCGTTGGCAAAAAATGGTGTAGTGATGATTGAAGATGATCTGTTTCAGGTAAAATCCTCAAGTGATCCATCTAAATCCTATATGGTAACATCAGACAGTTGCGATTGCCAAGGGTTCAAGAATTTTTACAAATTCCATCATGGAAAGGGACTCAAAGCAAACTGCTCACATCTAGAAGCAGTGAGAATTTTTAAAAAACTCGCTGAAGAAAAAAAGCCAAAAAGTAAATAAAATTTATTGAACTTTCATTATATTGTAAGTTGTCTCATGTAGAACCCTTGTATAATATCAAATACTCATCAGGTCTATCTCGATCTTTTTTTGCCTTGAGTGCATCTTGATATTTTTCAAAATGCTCTATGAAATATAATCTTCTTCCATGAGACTCAAAATAATCAATTCCGCACAAGTCAAATCCTGATTCTGGTGTTAATGTTATCTTTTCTTCTTCTGTTACGTCAGAACTCATGTGGTATGATACAGATTTGTATTATTTGAAATTAACTTGAAGAAAATTCAGTCTTTAATTCTTCTTTGAATCAGAGTGTAGTATTGTAACTGTTTTATTCATTAATTCCTTGGTTGGAATTATGATACTTTCATTTCTTTCATTAGTTACTATGATATGAAATATTTCGGAAGCAGTAATTGTACCTGTTATGTCTCCAAATCTAATTACTTGACCTACCTTGTAAATTGAATGATTCTGTGAAGCTCCTGATATTGCAGCTGGTAGCATATCTTTTAGAGTAAATCCTAATCCAATTGCGATTGCGGCTCCGACTGCAACAGCAATACTCCATGAGAATGCTGCAACAAGTGTTGGTATGACTGATTGACCTATGCCAATTTGAGTAAGGCCAATCGCAAATACTATGCTGTAAATTACTATCTTTATTCCAACACCCATGTATAGGCTACTGCCGTAGTTGTGTGTAACAAGTTCATGATTTATCCACTTTATGATGTAATTGGCTATGATGGAGCCGATGATTATGATCATGACGAATGCAAGCACATTTGGAATCCAGAGCCACAATGATGTGAGTGCCGTTGTAAGTTGTTGTAATTGTAATTCGTTTATCGCTGCTACGATGAAAAACAAGTAGACAAACCACTTGACTGTAGCCGCAATTAGACGTGAAGAATCAATCTTTCCAACTGTCTCTTCGACAAGATTGGATTCGGAAGTATTGTACGAACTTGCTTTTTTTAGGATCTTTCTTGATGTTTTTTCTACTACTCTTGATACTATCTTTCCTACTATTAGACCTATTATCAATAATACAGCTGCTGCAATTATCTTTGGCGCAGAACCTGCAATCTCTGTTGCAAATGTCTTTAATGCCTCTGTCTCAGGACCGTAAAACTGATCTGCAACTGACGTTCCCTGTGCATAAGCAAATCCTGTACCAGAAGCTGCTAAAAATACTGTCAACAAAACAATTGATTTTAAATTTTTAATCAAGTTACACTTGACCACATGTGTGCACACATATACCTATTGATAAGCTAAGTTTATGATGACTCAGCTGATTTTTTTACGATCTAATAAAATTCTAGTCTAAAATTATGTCTTTGAGATCTTCTGGTTTTTCTACAATGTGATCAGGTTTTGATGTCAACAGTGCATTTTTGGTATTATATCCCCATGTCACTCCTATTACCTTAATTCCTGCCTTTTTTGCTGCATCGACATCTCTAATTTCATCTCCGACATAGATTGGGTCTTTGTGTGGAATAGTTTTTTCTCTCATTAATTTTTTTAATAATCTACTTTTTCCAAATACTGCTCTACCGGAATAAACAAAATCAAATACCTCTAAATCGTTTTTCTTCAAAAACTCTACAACATTTTCCCTTGAATTTGTTGTCAATATTCCAAGAATACATCCTTCTTCTTTAAGCTCTAATAGTACGTCTCTGAGGTCAACAGCGGTCTTCAAATTTACAATCTCTTTATTCATTTCAAATCTGATTTTTCTTACTACTATAGGAAGCTTGAAGATTGAAATTCCTAGGTGCCTTAATACTGCACTTGGTTTTTTTTCCCTAAGTTTTGGCAAATCACTAAGTGGAATTTTCTTGTATCCGTAATGGTCAGCAAATTTGTTTGCAATCTTTATGACTACTGATAATGTATCTGCAATTG
>JAGWGA010000054.1 GCA_028867675.1 Nitrososphaerota archaeon
TGGAATTCCAAAGAACTTGAACCTGGAATCTTTGCTTGTTGTATAAACTGATGTCTGTATCATAGTGGCCAGGTCTAAGAGGCCCCTCTCCTGCAAATATGGAACCGCATTCAAACTTGGTTGTATATGAAACACTTCCTGAAGAGCTTGCAGATATTTGGTTACTTGAAGATAAATCAGTAAAAGTTACAACACCAGATGAATTGGCAACTGAAACTGTTTTTTGAATCTGGTCTACACTAAAACCTGGTGTTGTACTTGTCTGGATTATTGTATAATCTCCATTTTTAATTCCTGACAAAGTGATTACACCATCTTTGTCTTTCTCAGTATCATCTGCAGAGTTGTCTGCAACTGTATAATTTCCCGTACCTGTAAATGGATTGGGTGAAATTGCAAATTGACCTCCGCCAATCAATTTGTTATCATTTGAGAGTGAAATTATTGTAAGTGAGGAACTTTGTGCAAATACAGAATCTTTAGAGTGGTAAATTCCTGAACTTAATACTAGATACAAAACCAATATGACAGCAGATGTAGCAAAAACAGATGTTATTTTTGCCCAGCTCTTCATTTCATTATTCTATCTCATCTTGTTAATAATTTTATGTCAGGCGTAATCCATGCTCAAGAATTAAATAGGTTGTAGAGTCTTTTTTCAAATAATGCAACTTTATGCCAAAGCCTTGTTGTCTTTAATTTTTGGCTTGATAGTTTTATCATGTGTTGTTCCATTTATTCCACAAAAAGCATATGGTGATGGATTTACTCAAGAAAATGTACAAGCAAACATTGGAAACCGAGTTATTACAACCTTCATTAAACTCAATCCTCCAATTGTTACTTCTGAAGATACAGGTGACAAGTATATACAGTTTAGATTTTTTGATGCAAACACTAACACAACAATAAACAATGTTTCATTTTTTATCAACGTAACAAAAGGGGACCAACATTTGATGAATGATCTATTTTACACTCATTCAGGATTTCTCACTTTAAAGTTGCAACCTGGTGGTGATATTGGACAATGGACAGTAGCTGGTGATAAAGATCCAGTGTTAGGTGGATGGATGTCACAAGATGATACAGTAAATGTTCAATCTCCAATACTTACAGAGGGTGGTCTTTATCATCTTGGAATAACAATTCTAGCTCTTGATTATGCAAATACACTAGTTGACCAGAATAATCCTCCAAAAATTGATTCCTATCTTAGTGTTGGAGACATATCTGTTCAAGATGTAACTTATCAAAATAATCCGTATAACACAACTCTAATTTCTTATTATGACAAAACATCTGATTTTAAATTTGACGAGGCAACCAAGCAATTTTCTTGGAGCATGCCATTTGATTGGAATGTAAACAGATTCCAAGACAGACCGATATTTATCCATGAAGAGTTACGAGTACCAAAATCACTACATGTCTTTTCTGATACTCCAACATATGCTGCAAGTGCAGAAGACTTTGGACTTACTGGAAGAAGAGTCATTGTGGATCCATATACAATTGGAGATTACATGATAGTCCATTTGTTCTTAAACAAGTTTGATTTGGTAAACATGTCAAAGAATATTCCACCTGGAACAAATACTATTGATTTTAAGGTGGCTCCAGAACAACCAAACGTACAAACATCTGCTTCATTGCTAACAGACTTTGGAGGATGGCATGTAAAGCTTGGATGGAATCCAACAAGCCTGACTGCAAACTCCCAAAACAATTTGAGTATTGGTTTCTTTGATTCCTTTACTGAACAGCAAGTTACAGGAGATGTAGACTATGATATTCAGATACTTGACAAAGATGGAAGTGTTTTGTGGTCAAAGACTGATGCTATTGCTTCGCAAGGAACTGGAACACAATCTGTAAGCCTTCCTAGCAACGGCATCTATGGAATTACTGTAAAGGTAAAATCAATCTTCAATAATGGTTTTCAAGATTTTTCAAGAGTTGGTATGGCTAGAGGAAATGTTGTGATACCATCCACTATTACAGAATCTGATACTCTAACCCAGACAGGTGGACAACCAACAAATCCAGTAACAACAAGCAATAATTTCACCATGAGCAATAATTCAACTGCAAGCAATAATTCTACAGTACCAGAATTTGGTCCAGTCGCAGGAATAGTTCTTGCAATTGCTGTATTGAGCGTTGTAGTATTTACTGTAAAGACTAGAATCCTAAAACACTAGACTTTAGTTTCTATACTTTTGAAAATTATTTTTTTCATTACAGATAAAATAATTACTTTGTAAATTTATTGTCTGAAATAATAATTCAAATCTAATTCGCAAAATGCTATATAGAAATCAAAAGTAAATTCATTATACCGTGCTACCACTTAGAGATGAAAATCCAAAACCCGTAGGATGGAGGCCATATGTCACTTATACAATAATTGCAATCAATGTTTTGATATTTTTTTGGGAGATTGCTGTAACTCATCAAGTTTGGGAATTTACAAACCAAAGAGCAGAAGATATGCTGTTACATTATGGTACTATTCCTGCAGTTATTTCAAACGGATTAGCTGACCACAATTATGGAGTGTTGTCAACCATCTTCAGTTCCATGTTTCTTCATGCAGGTGTAATGCACATTGGAGGTAACATGCTATTTTTTTGGATATTTGGAGATAATATTGAATATAAATTTGGAAGAGGAAAATTTTTAGCACTTTATCTTTTTTGGGGTGTAGTAGCTGATTTTTTTCATATCTTATCTAATCCATCAAGTCCACTACCTGCAATAGGAGCATCTGGAGCAATCTCTGGAGTGCTTGGTGCTTATCTTATCTTATTCCCAAATGTAAAAGTAGTCACACTAATGTTCATGGGATTCTTTACTAGACTAATTAGAATCTCGGCAAAATGGTATCTTCCATTTTGGTTTATTTTTCAAAATGTCTTACCTGCACTAATTGGATCTAGTGGTTCGGGTGTTGCCTTTTTTGCACACATTGGAGGATTTCTTGTAGGAGTATTAGCTGGTTTTATTTATAAAAAGACTCACAGCTCAGAGTTTACCTATGGTACAAGATATGGCTGGAAGGGTACTGGTGGAGGACCCAAGTGGGGAGTTTAGCAGTTTGAAAAACCTATTTTTTTCTTACTATGATAAAACCAGTAATGAACAGTGAAGCACTCAAAAGAACTGATGTTAGGTTGAGCACTAGAAAACCTACTCCTCCTAGAGGTATTGGAACATACATTGTTGGAATGCAAAATCCATGAATAAAACTGTCACAGGTAGGGAATCGTTTTGGAAGTTGATTTGTAATTGATGCTGATTGACGAGTTAATACACCTACAACATATGGTGATAATAAAAAGACAAGACCGATGATTGCTTTATGATCAATTTTTCCAATTTTCTTAATTATTGATATCATCTAAGATCATTTTCAATGAATTACAATCAAGTAATATGCTGTATTGACTAACAATGTTAACTAACATGGGTACACAATTCTTTATTAATTAAATATGAATGGTATGTTCAAACCATGATTCTTTATGCTAATCAAAAACTGTTGATTCTAATGCTAGGTCTAGCATTATGCATGACTCCGATTATTTCCAACGGAACATTCGTACCTCAAGCAATGGCTTCCGGCAATAATTCTACTAGTAACTCTACTAGCACAAATGTAACT
>JAGWGA010000055.1 GCA_028867675.1 Nitrososphaerota archaeon
ATAATTAACTAGCTGTCTTTCTGGAAATCCTTTTTCAAATGCTTCAGTTCCTCGCTTTCCTAATGTTACAATGGTTTTCTCTGACTCGGTAACATTTGCTAGATTTTTGAATTTGAGCCATTCAATTCCTCGTCTTACCTGATCTATGGAAAGTTTTGTAATTTCACAAAGTTCTTCTGGTGTCAAGTTTTGTTTCTCATTCAAAGTTTTGAGAATTTTTTGTTCGATTGGATGCAGAACTTGTGACATTATCACAAAAAGCCAAAAAGACTTTTTAAACCTTAACCTAACTAAACCATGAATGTCATCTGAAGAGTTTACAGTGACTCCTTGGAGCGTAGAGGGAGAAATTGACTATGATAAACTCATGCAAAAGTTTGGTACAGAAAAAATTTCACCCGAATTAGAAGCACGAATAGAGAAGATTACTGGTGAAGTTCATCCAATGTTAAAGCTTGGGTATTTTTTTAGCCATAGAGATTTAGATAAAATTTTGACAGAATATGAGAAGGGAAACAAGTTTTACCTGTATACTGGAAGAGGTCCGTCTGGAAAAATCCACATGGGACATCTTCTTCCATGGATTTTTACAAAATATCTTCAAGAAAAATTTGATGTAAATTTGATATTTCAGTTAACTGACGATGAAAAATTTCTCTATAGCGACCAAAAATCTATGGAAGATGTAGCAAAATTCACACAAGAAAATATTTTGGATATTATCGCTGTCGGATTTGATCCAAAAAAGACAAAGATCCTAATCGATACTAAAGACATAAAGAGAATTTATCCAATCTCACTTGAGATAGCAAAGAGAATTACCTACTCTACTGTAAAAGCTGTTTTTGGATTTGAAAATTCTACAAACATAGGAATGATTGGATTTCCTCCAGTTCAAGCAGCACCTTGTTTTCTCCCTTCGATAATTGAGAGGCGTCCAACACCTGTACTCATTCCAGCTGCAATAGACCAGGATCCATACTGGAGAGTAACAAGAGACATTGCTGAAAAGTTAGGATATCCAAAGCCTGCACAGATCCACTCCAAGTTCCTGCCAGGACTTGGGATGCAGGGTAAAATGTCTTCTTCAATTCCTGAGACTGCCATATTTACTACAGATGCTGATGATGTTGTAGACAAAAAGATCTCAAGTACATTCACGGGGGGTCAGCCTACTGTTGACCTTCAGAGAAAACTTGGAGCAAACTTTAGCATCTGTCCAGTATTTTGGTATCTACGATACTTTTTTGATACAGAAAAAGAATCTGATGAAAGAGCAAGAAAATGCAAGAATGGAGAATTACTTTGTGGCGAATGCAAGTGTAATCTAAAAGATGCTACCAAGCCTTTCTTGAAGGAATTCAAAGATAGAAGAGAAAAAGCCAAAGACCAAGTGGATAAATTCATGTTTGATTGAACAATATGAAAAAGGATATCATATGTGCAGACAATTATGAAGCACAAAAACTTGCCAGTCTAATTTACATCAAAGATGACAATGAGTTATTCATTAATGGAATTTTAGAAATTATAGAAAATGAGATTGTCATATCCCTTAAAGACAAGTCAGCCCACAGTGTTCTTTTCCAAGATAGAACTCAGACAGAGGCTTTTGCAGATTTTATCCAGTCTGTAATAGATAATGTAAATAAAATAACAAATATCGAAGTTTTTGAAAATGTTGTAGAGATAACCAAGGAATAGTTTTACACTAGAGACTTGTCCATTTCCTGAGTAACTAATTCCTGGACTTTAAGAAAATACAGTCTTGTTGTATATGGCATATCGTCCAAGTTGTTCTCTATTGCCATCATCAGATACCTAACAGCTCTCTTTGAAATATCTAAATTGAATTTTAGATATAGTATAGGATCTTGCTTTACACCAATTTTATCTACAAGCCACGGTGGTGCCATTTCTTTTGCCTCTGCAATGACTTTTTTATACCAAAATGCAATGTTTGCAGGATCCAAGCCTTCCTTTAGCCCGGAAATGTCAGTAGACATTTTGCTGAGCATCCTATCTGTGATTTCTTTCAATACTATAACAGATATTCTGGAGTTTTATGGAAACTACTCAAAGATTGAAAAGTTGTTTGTCAACTCAAAGTATATTGCCGTCAGAGTCTATCTCAAATTTCTTAATTCTAGTTGTAGATATGCGAGTACCGTCTTTGGCAAGAGTCAAAGGAATTACAATCACTTCGACGGGAGGAGAATTTTTTTGTACCCTCAATCGGTTTAGTTCTTCCCCTTTGTGTGCAGTCTCGTCACTTACTACAAGAGCCTCGACTTCTTTTTCTAAAACTGCTGGACCAAAATCGTTTTCAAGCTTACTTATTTCATATAGAGAGTTTGGAAAATTTTCTTTGATTGTATCTTCAAGTGATTTTAATCTTTGAGAATAGTTGTGTTCTGGGGTTTTTCCTTTTTTTCTTGCAAATTCATCACTAGTAAGACCAATGATTACTTTGGAAGATATTGAAAATGCACCTTTGAGTAATTCCAGGTGACCGCGATGTACCATATCAAACGTACCGCCTAGTGCTACAAGTTTGAATCTGGTCATAGGAATGTTTTGTATTTACAGTATTATCATTTAACCAGTACTACGTTAATTGATGGTGCTGCTGCAGAGAGAGGAACTGCGTCATAATTCCAAACATAGGTTTCAACAAAGTATGAACCGGCCATATGTGGAGTCCAGCTTGTAGAGACGTTTTGGTCCCCAGCCCCAAGAAAGACTCCCTCGTATTTTCCAATAAAGTCTGTCTTACCATCAAATTGCTTGACTTGAACATAGTAGATGAATGACTGTGTGGAATTGAGAAGATATTTCGTTGTACTGGATATTTTTACAACTGCATTTACAGGTATTGTAGAATAAGAAGTTCCATTAGGATCTGTAATCATAGTATTACTGACAACCACTGGCAGTGTTACCTGAACACTATTTGCAGGAGTAATTTTTGATTGATAATTGTCAGACTCTGCAATTATTGCATATGATTGTGCTCTAGAGCTTGAATCTGAAATAATACTAAACTGAGAATCTTTTCCAGTATCAACATCAATTGGGTTTGAAATTCCTACTGCAACAACTCTTTGAAAAGGATCATAAGATATTAGATAGAGTTTGGTATTGGTAGATTTTTGTGCACCATTATTTGTTATTGTTCCAGAAATGATTAGTTTATCAGAGACTTGGAGAAGATCAGGGGTTACAACTAGCGATATGGTTCTGTCAGCAGCTGATCTAAATCCTGCAATTTTTACCTGCGTTTGAGTAATGGTCAAGTCTGCTTTTGTAGAGGATATAGCAAAAGGAACTTTTCCTCCAGGAGGAATTACTTGGAGAAGTGTTGTTCCAGTCTTGTATTCAATTTGATTAGAATTATCATCCATGAATGTAACACCAAGTGTTACATCGTTTATTGGAGAATTCTCATTATTTTGAACTTCGCCTAAAACTACAGTTGTTCCATCATTAGCCCTATGGCTATACGTAGAAAGTACTTGTACCTGGATACTTGTTGGGGAGGGGAGGTTCTCAGCCCATACAAAATTCATAGTAAATAGCA
>JAGWGA010000056.1 GCA_028867675.1 Nitrososphaerota archaeon
AGTGCTAAGGCGCTGCCTAAAATCAAGGTTGCATATGCCGGAACTAGATTTTCTGGAAGTGTGATATAATTATCCTTTTGAGCCTTGAACGCATTTCCAAATCCGCCTACACTTATTGGTACTGCAATTATCACTACAATTACTGTGATCCATACTAGTACATCCTTGAATATTGCAGTAAGCGTTGCGCCACGCAATCCGCTTGAATATGTAAAAGCTGCCAAAATTACAAAAGCAATAAGAAGCGAAATCTCTGTAACCATCTGGGAGTTTGCATATCCTGCAAGCATCACAGTAAGGACTGCTTGCATTCCAACTATCTGAAGTGCAATGTATGGCAGCTCTGCAACAATTCCAGTGATTGCAATCATTATAGCTAATGTTCTACTACTGAATCTGTCTTTTACAAAATCAGATGCAGTGATGTATCCTTTTTCTCTTGATAATGTCCAAAGCTTTGGCATTGTAACAAGTGCTACTGCAAAAGTTAACATCACATATGGAATTGCAAAAAAATACAGCGAGCCTTTTGCAAATACTCCTGATGGAATTGCAACAAAACTATATGCTGTATACAAATCAGCTCCGATGAGGAAAAAGACTAGAGTTGTACCAAGTCTTCTTCCGCCTAAAGACCACTCGTGTACATGATTTAGATCTCCCCTTCTCCAATATTTTCCGTAAAATCCTAATCCGATAAAGACGATAAATAATGAAACAAATACAATGATTACATCCCAGCCTATCATGATTTTTTCTCCACTAGTTTAGCATAAGTAAAATAGAAACCAGTACATGCAAATAGCCAAAATGTTTGAAACCAGTAGAAAAACGGCAGTCCAAATAATTCTGGTAATGCTCTATTGTAAATGGGAACTCCCAAGTTTACAAATGATGGTATCAAAATAAGCAAGGCAAGAACAACATACTTTGTCTTGGAATGCATACTTGTGTTGAACTTGATGCTAAAAATATAAGCATTAAGAATTCTTCTAATATGACGGATGCCGTACTGTATTGTGGAAGACGAACCATCGGCATCGTTTTGCAAAGAGATTGTAAAAAAATTTGACAATTCGCAACTGGAAAGGCCAGTTTATGTTATTCAAGAGCATCATGCCTCTAGGTTGCATTGGGATTTGAGGTTTGAAGTGGATGACACTCTAAAAAGTTGGGCACTGCCAAAGGAGCCTCCTCAAAAAATAGGAGAAAAGCGATTGGCGGTCTCAGTTGATGATCACCCGATTGAATATGCATTATTTGAAGGCGAAATACCGCAAGGAAACTATGGCGCAGGCAAGGTAAAAACTTGGGATAGGGGAACATTTGACGTTATGGAAAAAAGCAAAAAGAAACTGGTTGTAAACATTCATGGTTATAGATTACAAGGCAAGTATTGTCTTATTCACTTCAAGCCAGAAGGAAAGAATTGGTTATTTTTTAAGATGAAGTTTGATTCTACATAGAATCCTTTTCTTTTTTTCCAATTGCAATCAAAAACATGGTCTCTTTATTCACTGCATGGGGTGAAAAGAAACTGGTAACTGCATCATCATAAAATGTAAGCCCTGATGCACCAAGGCCTAATGCATATGATGCAAGATATGCTTTACCTCCAGCAATGGATGCATCCAACTGGGCTACTCTGTATCCTCTGTTTCCAAACTGTTCTAAAATCTTTTTTAGATCTGTCATGAAAAAAATTGTTACACTTGCATCATATGGCAAGTCTTGATTTAATCCAAGATTTCCTGAAGTGTTCCTAAAATTTCCATTGCGTAATAATTCAAGTGAATTTCTCTCTCTTACATAATAGTATGAACCAGAATCCAAACCATCAACAGAATTTACTATCATATACAGATCTGAAAGTGTTCCACGATTTACAAAATCCGTGTCAATTCCTGATGTTGCACAAGTAAGAATTGTGGATAATTGTCCCAATGTTATGGATTCTAGTGAAAATTTTCTTGTAGAGCCACGCTTGATTATTGTCTTCTCTATTGGTTCGTCACTGTCAAATTTTTTATCAAGTTGGACAAGTTGTGGATATGTCTTTGATTCCAAGGTAATTTCATGTCTCCATGTTTTTACCTCTGAATCATTTAGGAGAGAAGATGAATCATGCATTGCATTAATTTCTGGATATTCTATCTCATACTCTGATGAAATTGAATCTAGATTCAGTCCAGTCACTTCTGGAGAGGGAGGAATCTCTTGGTCTGTAATTCCAAGTGGAAAAATTACCAGTGGTACCTCTCGAACAGTATCTAATCCTAATAGTTGACTTGCCTGCGCGTCTACGAAGCCTGTTATGATCTTTGAAGGTATTTTGTGGGCAGTTGTGATGGCCAGAGTATTTGCTAATATTGTTCCACAATCCCAAAATGCATGTCGGTATTCTCGTGATTGATATTTTACAGAATTTCTTGCAAAGACATCTGTAAAAATAAGCATGACAGGTGCATGCTCTGTAAATTGTTCCTTTGCAGTAGAGTCTAAAATTTTTTCTCTATAATCTCCCAGTCTAATTACATCCAGCTTCATTTCTTTTGGATCAAAGTGATACACTCCTGCATCTAGCCCTGAAATATCAGAACATACAACATAGATTTCTATGTGATACAAAGCACCAGTGCAAGATGCAGCCCGAAAGTCCATCTCTCCAAGACTTGGAAATTTTATCTTCTTTGTAATGCCTGCTGAAAAATATAAAATTCTTGACAATGTCTGCAAATCTGGAACTTTTTTATCTTTAATGTCAAGTTTGGTACAAATTGCATCAAGTGTGGAAACTCCTAACGAGTTTTTGTCTAGTGGCAAATTTATCTGTGAAACATTTTTGTAAATCTTGTAAGGTAATGGTCTCTGAGATGGATGATAAACATGAAACCTGCCAAGTAACATTCCATTTGGATGCTTTGTACCGTTATGATAGTGCCACGTAGCTTCTACTTCGTAATTTCT
>JAGWGA010000057.1 GCA_028867675.1 Nitrososphaerota archaeon
TTATCCGGAAGAGATTCCGTTGAGATGTAATTCCAAAAGTCGATTAGTCTTTCAGCTGATCCTTCCCATGTCTTGTTCTCTATAACATAACTTGTCAAAATCGCAGAATTTATTGCACCAATGGAAGTGCCTGCAACAACATCAAATATGGGATCTGTTTTTCCAAGTTTCTTATTTCTGAATTTTAGAAATTGATATCCTACCTGATAAGCCCCAACCTCATATGCTCCAAGTGAACCTCCTCCCTGCAGGATTAATGCTCTTTCTTCTTTTGGTATGTTTTCCATAGTCTATTTTACTAGTATGTCTTGTCAGATATTACGTTCTATCTTTAAGATCATCAAACTTTGGAAGCGTATTTGTAAAATTAACGATGCTTCCATTTAACGTCTTATCATAAAAATCAAGTGCAGCAAGTCTGTATTCTACGTAGTTTTTGATCATGCTTTCAGTTATGTCGATTTGAAGTAGAGTCATTTGTTTGACTGATTTCAAATAGACGTCAAATATGGTAAATGATGCATCATTTATTCCAATTTTACTCAAGACCTCTTTTTGATTAGAATTACATGTGTCACAGAAATTATCCATAATGTGCAAATATTTTTTGTACAGGTCTGAATATAGTTTGACATAAGTAGGAATTTTAGATTCCATTTTTTCAATTACCTCAGATGAATAATCTTCCATTTTGCCAGCGGTAATTTCAGCTGTTCCCCCATTAGATTCCTTTTTGCTAGCCTTGATTACTTCAATCACCTTTTCCTTTGTCATATTTTCAACACTAGTGGATTTTTCAAGCGTCTTTGACATTGGGATTAATATGACATCCTAACCAATAAAGATGATCGTGATTATTGCTTCTGATTGAAGATAAATGGAACGAAATTATGTTATTTCAAGAATTATGATGTCTTTGACGTAATTGATATCACAACATCTAATTATTTTTGATGATTTTTCTAACATGTGATAAAAACAGAAATTTCTCGAGGGAAAAAATTGGCACTCTTAGGTGTTGTCATTGGTGTTATTTCGGCATCTCTTGCAAGTGATGAGATAATGCTAGTACAGGCTCAAAATCAAAAACAAAAAGAAATTGCTCAATTTGAAATCCAGATTGTTTCTTTTATTTCTGGCATGATAACACTGATTAGTCTATTTATAAGATCTCCAAATTCTCCAGTGATTCAATTTATTCGGAGTCTATCATCTAGTATTGTTGTAACAAATATTATATTTTTGTCATTTTTGCCAATAATTTCTTCTTGGCTTAAACTTTGAATCTTTTTACATTCCAAGTATTGAAATTGATTTTTTACATGATCCTTATATTTTGAAATTTGACACAAGGATTGATTGAAAAATAATTATCTAATATTTACGGCTACGTTTACTGTTTTCTTAGCGTCTGTTTTTTTTACTCATTTTGTTTTTGCAGATACTACGCATCTATCAGGAATTGTAGATGCAGTTAATGCAGACCCGTATTATTTCTCCGAAGGAGGTTTTGGTATTAGCATATTGAAATTTTATGGCATTCCTCTAACCCAGTATTTGACACCTGGAACAACTGAAGAATCAAGCCTTGCAGATATTCTAAATGCCTACAATGCCGCAGAAGCCAAGGCAGGTATACGTGCAATTGTTTCTGATAATGACCGTGCTAGATACTATGTAGTTCATTTCTGGGATACATCTAATGACTCACAGACCTTAACATTTCCAAAATTCCAACCGCTCATAACAAAAAGTCTAATTTCTCCAGTAGGCACACAGAAATATACAACAGGATTTGCGTTAGAATCACTAACTGGTAAAAATAATCAATGGTACTATAATACAATAATCAACGATTACATCAATCCAGGAAAAGCACCTCATCCATTCAGTGCTGATATTTATATTCTTACAGGTGATGGAACTATACTTCAGACCTACAAATACAAAAACTGTCAATTAAATGAATATGTCCCATTTTTATCTGATAATTTAGTAAGACTACAGTTTATCAAACAATTCAAATCCGAAGTAAGAGACAGGGCTGATTTTACATGTAACAGTTATCAAGTAAACCTTGATTCGCCAAAACCATCACCAGATTGGTCATCCATTCAAAATACAATTGATTTAGTTCCAAACAAAAATGACACTGTACAAAAATATATTGTAAGGATATCAAGTGACATCTTCAAGTCTGGTCAAACATACCAGACATTTGCCAAGTTTACTCCGATGGGCTTGCAAGAAGATCTACCATTATCCATTGCTTCAAACCCTGTATCGGGCCAATCAAAGGGATTTTCCCTGGAATCATTGCCAAGTAAGGACAAGCAATTGTTCTATCAATATGTAATTGACAAATTAAATAATAATAGAGATGTCCAACCAGTCGATGTTTCAGTAGATCTTGTAAATGGAGATGGCTCTATCCTGCAGACATGGAAATATCCAAGATGTGATGTTACAAACTATAGCACATATCGCCAAGAGGTTACTGCAATATTCAAATTTGTTCAAGTAAACAAGCCCGAAATTAGAGACAAGACGTTTTTCGCATGCGGTGGATTGCAGGTAAATTTCATGCCTAAAAGTACCATTTTAT
>JAGWGA010000058.1 GCA_028867675.1 Nitrososphaerota archaeon
TTGCTGAAACTGCAATTATTGATATTATTGCAATTGCAAGTACTAGAGCTGCGATTGGTCCAAATTCTGGAATTACTGGTGCCTCGCCTGCAAGTTGGAATATGGCCGAATTAACTCTTGCCTGTTCATCACCTTGCTGTACTGAAATTGTATACTGACCATTCTCAAACCATAGATTTCCAACGGTGCTTACTGTTTGTGTAAAGTCTCCGTTGTTGTCCACTGCTACTTGAGATACTGATACTATGTTGCCAGATGGACTAGTTATTTTAACAGCTACATCTTGTCCCGGATTAGGACTTGTAACATGTCCAGTGATCGAAATTTGTGAATTATGATCATAAACTGGTTTGTCAGTTGTTACCGAGATTGGTATTGGTTGTGTTTGCTGGGTAGTAGTAGTGTCGTTACAGTCAGGGCATGCTAGATAAGGATTGTTGGCCGCAAAAGCTGGTACAACACCTACTATAGCTGCCGTAGCAAGAATTGCGATCAACGCATATTCTTTATGAATATTCATCTTATTTGCGATTAAGTAGAATGGATATTTATGTATATTTAAAAAATGAAAAAGTAGAGTGTTCTAGTATTTTGGCATAAATCTTAGTCCAGTCTTTGCTGAAACTGCAATTATTGATATTATTGCAATTGCAAGTACTAGAGCTGCGATTGGTCCAAATTCTGGAACTATTTGTGTACCTATGATCTCAATCTTTTCAGATCCTGCTTGGAATGGAACTATGACATCTCTTGTATCTGCAGTTGGTGTGTCTGTAAACTGTTGTATTTGTTCACCATCAATTAGAACTGCAAGAGGGGCGTCGTTTGTACCACTTTTTGCATCGAGCACTGATCTTGGAATGTTGAGAGTAATCTGACCATCACTATCTGCTTGTATGTTGACTACAAGAGTCTTTGATGCTTGACTTATCATTGCTCCTGAAACCGTTCCTCCATCGATGCTGTAATCGATACAGTATAATTCACTACCTATTGTAGCTGGAATCTGTTGTGGTGTACAACTTGTTTCACTACTACCGCCAGGAAGTGTAAATTGAGTCGTTGTTGAAAGTAATCCTTGTTGAGCTCCTGCTTGAACAGAAATGGTATATGTTCCACCTGAAGACCATAGTGGACTTGAGGTATTGATTTTGTCTTGGAAGTCACCATTGTTGTCCAATGTTAGCTGGTTTACTTGTACAATCTTTCCTGTTGGATCAGAAACTTTCATTGTGACAGCTTGCCCAGCTATTGAATTTTGGACATGACCTGTAACAATTACTATTGATTGTCTGTCGTACACATTTTTGTCGGTTGACACTGCAATTGGCAGGATTTGTTGAGATCCAGTACCGGGTGTGCTTTGACTTGAATCTGTTGAATTCATATCAGCAGATGTTTGAGCAAATGCCGGTATTATACCTAATACAGCTACCGTAGCAAGAATTGCGATTAACGCATATTCTTTATGAGTACTCATCTTATTTGCGATTAAGAAGTAAGACTATTTATGTATATTTAAAAAAAATTCTGTTATCGATCAAAATTGTTCTTATTTTATCGATCAAATTTTGTACTCTTAATTAGATATTTGGAAATTGATATCCTGATAGTCTTTTCACTGTTATCTGATCTAAACTTTGAGATGTCATAAATCACATTTTTAATTATTGCTTATTCCGTATGTCATTTTCTATGATGCACTAGATGTGTATTTGAAAAATGAAAAAGTAGAGCGTCCTAGTATTTTGGCATAAATCTTAGTCCAGTCTTTGCTGAAACTGCAATTATTGAT
>JAGWGA010000059.1 GCA_028867675.1 Nitrososphaerota archaeon
ACAGGGCTAGTTACAGTGAATTGCAATGGGAAAAGAAAAAGAAATTCCAAAATGGGTACAAGATGAGATAAAGGGTGCCAAGTTTGGCAAGCCAGAATCTGTTACAAGAACTGGGTACATACTTGAGATTTATGAAAAAGATATGAAGATTGATTCTCAACTTTATGAGGCCATTGAAGATGGAAGAAAGATAATAGAAGGAATGGACTTGCCAAAGAAAGTAAAGCCTTCAGACCTCATGAAAGGGGTAGTTTATGAATTTACAATAAATTCGTCAAAGGCCCCCTTGAGTAAGAAAGTTATCGAATTTCTGAAAAAGGAGATGGAAATTGACATGGATGCAATTTACCAGTTTGAACTTACAAAACTTGAACTGATGGATGTAGACTCGGACTCTTCTGGAGAAGAAGAGTCTGAAGAAGAATAGATTATTCAATCAAGCTTTAGATTTCGCTGATTTTCTAAAGATTCCACCCACTATAGGATTTATCAAATATGGAAGAGTTTGCTTTAACCATATTACAACTCTTACAAATTGTGGAACAATGATCTCAAGCCTAGGTGATGATGCAGCTCTGACTACCGCATTTGCTACTGTCTTTGGATCAAGTGATGTGGTAGAATATTGTGGCATTTTACCAAAAGATTCATGGTTAAGGAAATTGGTTCTCACCATTATTGGACTCACTACAGTTATCCCTACTCCAGTGCCCTTTAGTTCATGAAATAACGATTCAGAGAATCCTAACATAGCAAATTTTGATGCACAGTAGGACGCCATCCCTGGAATTCCAATACTTCCTGCTACAGATGCTACGTTAACAATATGCCCAGATCTTTGATCTAGCATTGTTTGCAAAAATGTCTTTGTACAATACATCATTCCAAGAAAATTTGTGGCCATTTGAGATTCCATTTCATCAACTTTTGTTTTTTCCACAGTATTGTATATACCGAAACCAGCATTATTCACAAGTACATCAATTTTACCAAATTTTTCAATTATGGTTTTCCCCATTTTATCCACATGATCTTTGTTGGATACATCACATGCATAGGCAAAAGCTTCAATTTGGTATTTTGATAGCTTGGTAGCTATTTCCTGTAATTTTTTCTCATTTCTAGATACAAGCACTACATCAGCATGCAGTTTTGCAAATTCTTCAGCCGCCTGTTCTCCTATTCCACTTGATGCACCTGTGATAACAACTACTTTGCCAGAATAATCCAATAATTAAAAATTAAGGGTCTGAAAATAAATCACTTTCTATACAGTCTTAGCTTTCTTTATGCTTGGATAGACTACTTTCATAAGAAAGAGCCAGCTTATCACAAGACCAATATGGTAAGTAGCTATTCTCCATCCTATTACGATATTCCATTGAAGACTGTTCTTGGCAGCCTCAAATGTCAAGCTATTCAAATGTCCCAGATATGCCCAAATCGAAAATTCAGTTAGGCCAGAACCACCAATAGTAATTGGCAAATTACCAACTGCAATAGATGCCATTGTTGCCATAAGAGAATGGAAAAAGTCTATCACATAACCTGCTCCATTTGCAATTATCATAAAGGAAAGACCGTAAAGTGACCATGT
>JAGWGA010000005.1 GCA_028867675.1 Nitrososphaerota archaeon
TTTATCCAGAGAGATGCATTTCAGATGGTGCATGCATAGGTGTATGCCCAACAAAGGCAATCTTTTGGATGAGACCAATGGACTTTACTCCAGGTCAACCAGTACCACTCTACAGAAACTCTGTATTCGTCAAGGGTTGGACCGAGCTAATCGATTAAGTCCTAACATCATAATCTCTTTTTATTATTTTTAATTCTCTACTTAGTTTTCTACATATATGGCATCCATACTAATAAGATATCATGAGTAAGCCAGGAAATATTTGGAGAAAAGTACATGGTAAAATTGCTCGAAAACCTACAAACTTTAGCTGGCTAATTGATAGCAAGCTAGCAGGAAGTGGAATGCCAACCTCTGTTTCCGAAATTGATTGGATACAAAAACAAGGAGTAAAATCCATTGTTACAATGACTGAGAACTCACTCCCAGAATCATGGGTAAAAAACATAAAGTATCTTCATGTTCCAACAGAAGATTTCTCTGCACCGGATATGGAACAAATTGATGAAGCAGTTGGGTTTATCCAAAGTAGAATTGAAAATAACGAACCTGTTATGGTTCATTGTGCTGCAGGTATTGGAAGGACAGGTACTATACTTGCCTGCTATCTAGTAAAATATAGAAAACTTTCAGCAAAAGATGCAATACAAAAAGTACGAAAAGAAAGACCAGGGTCTATCCAATCTGAATCCCAAGAAATAGCAATCAGCCTATACTACAAATTCCTTAACAACAAGTAATTTATTCTGGTATAGAAGTGGTTACCATCTTGCCATTTTCTAGTTTGATAAATAGAAAACGGTTGTCTTTGAAGATCAGGGTTATTTGATCTTCTTTTTCTGACTTGTCTTCAACTTCAAGCAATTCTTGTCCTCTAATTCCATCGAATTTTGCCATATCGTTACACAAATAATTCCATTTATATCCTATTTGGTAACTTCAATCTCGATTTCTTTAGAGTGCACAGTTTCATCAAATGGTTCAATGTAATCATGTTTGAACCAGGAGACATAAACTTCAGCTCCAATCTTGTGTTTACCCACTCCAAGCTCTGATGCACTAAATTGTATTTTTTCATCAAAGTCAAGAAGTATCTGTTGTGCATCTACTTGGTTTTTTGGAATAAACGGCTCGAAATTCTTTGATATCTGTACCCAGACTTTTTTCTCGCCCATCTGGGTAAGTTTTGGATTACGTGTCCAAAAAAGGGCAACTTTCTTGTACGTGTCTAGGGGCTTGCCAATCTCTTTCTTTCTCAGCCCGCTAGTGTGAAGCTTTACTCCATATCTTAGCTTGAAGGAATTGTCATGATTTTTGTAAGCTTTTTCCCAATTTTTCTCATTGAAAGCTTCTCGAAGGGCTCCTGTAATGGAGAATTTTACATCTACTGCAATGTTGTCTCCTACTTTTGGCTTATCAGGGGATTTCTCCAGAGAAACTCCACTTATTGCATTCTTATCGCTAGTCAACTATTAGAAATGATTTATATCCTCAATAAGTATTTTTTTGACTTACATGGATGTTCTACTGAAGAAATCTTCTCCAAAAGAGGTTCAATTGGACATAACAAAATCAGACATTAGTACTCTATACATAGTCCAATATGAGATGCTCAAAGATCCTACTGTAGAGTTTGCAGGTGTAGTCTTGAAACATCCACTGACCAAACTACTTTCAATGAGAGTAAATACTTCAAAAGGTAATCCAGTGAAAGAAATAGAAAAAGCAACAAAGACTGCCATAGAATATACCGATGAATTAAAAAAAGCAATTTTTTCTAAAATTAAAGGTGTTTAAATGAAATTCTGTCCCAAGTGTCAGGCACGATTAAAGCTAGATAGCTCTGACTCTGAATTTGTATGTCCTAAATGTGGATATAGTGAAAAAGGAAGCAAGACAACAAAAGAAGTAAAAAATGAAACTGTCTCCTCTATAATTTCCTTGGATGAAAAAGAAATGAAAGAAGCATTACCAACAATTAAAATTGAATGTGAAAAGTGTGGAAATAATGAAGCTGTTTGGTGGATGCTTCAAACAAGAAGTGCAGATGAGCCTACTACTCAGTTTTATCGATGTGTAAAGTGTAGTTATACCTGGCGAAATTACGCATAAGGTTTAACTTGAACATTCTGGAGATGTGAGTAAGTTTGGTATTTTCTGCAAAGACTGGTGGTTCTGATGAATGGAAAGCGGTCATATCTGCTATATCGACACTAGTTGAAGAAGCTACATTTGAAGCAACAGGAGAAGGAATTGCTTTTAGAGGAATGGATCCATCACATGTTGCACTAATTGATATTTCCTGGCCCAATTCTGCATTTGAAAAATATGTATGTGATCAGGATGTCAAGTTTGGAGTAAGAATAGACGAGTTTTCAAAATTGATCAAAAGGGCTGATAAAAAAGACAATATAGAAATCAGCATTTCTGAAGATAATCTCTTACTTGTTACAATAGGTAAAAATAAAAAATATAAGATGAGATTAATCGAAAGTTCCGCAACTGATACTCCACTTCCAAAAATTACTTACAATGCAAAAGTTGGAGTAACATCTGGAGAATTTGATAAAATACTTGGCGACATTCAAGTAGTTTCAGAATATCTCTCAATTAATGCCACCCCTACAAAAGCAGAATTTTTAGGACGTGGTGATTCTGGTGAGGCAATCATAACGCTAGAAAAAGGAATGCCTGAGATGCCAGAGATTGAGGTCAAGGAAGATAGCAACGCAACCTACAGTCTAGAATATCTCAATAGCATAGTCAAAGCAGTGGGTACCGTTGCAGGAACAGTAGTTTGTGAGTTTTCAAGTAAAATGCCACTTAGACTAGAATTTAAGGTTGCCAACATAGGACGGATTCACTTTTACCTTGCTCCTAGAGTAGAAAGTTAAAAGATTTTAAGGATAATAAATGAGGTTATACTGATTTGAAACTTGTTCTAAAATTTGGCGGAACTTCTGTTTCCTCTACACAAAATATCCGAAATGTTGCAAACCTGATAAAAAAACTAACAAAGGAAAATAAAATCATTCCAGTATTTTCTGCCATAAGTGGAGTGACTGATGATTTAATCCGTATAACAAATTTGGTTCAAAATAGGAACAAGGATGCTGCAAATTCACTTGCAAAAAAAATTATCAAGATGCATACTGACATTGCAAATCAATGTGTAAAAAATCCAAAGATAAAAAAAGACTTGATAAATAAAATGAAGACAGATCTTGACGAACTTCAAGATTTGTTACATGGAATGCTGCTACTTGGAGAGGTAACACCAAGATCATCTGATTATTTAATATCATTTGGAGAAAGACTATCTATCAATTTAGTTGCTTTTACATTAAATGAAATGGGAGTAAAAGCAGTTCCTATGACTGGAAAAGATGTAGGAATAGTTACAGATTCTAATTTTGGTGGAGCCAAACCTCTAATGGATACTACACGACTACACGTATCTCACATAGTAGAAGATCTATTACAAAAAAAGATAATGCCAGTAATTGGTGGATTTGCTGGAGCCGACCAACATGGCAACATTACTACATTTGGTAGAGGAGGATCTGATTATACTGCAACAATCATTGCATCCAGTATCAAAGCAGACGAAGTCTGGTTGATGAGTGATGTAGATGGTTTAATGACAACTGATCCAAAAATTGTAAAAAATGCCAAGCTAATCAAAGAAGTATCATACATTGAAGCAATGGAGATGGCATTGTTTGGCGCAAAATACATTCATCCAAGAGCACTTGAACCACTTGTTGCAAAAAAAATTCCTTTACGTATCCGAAATACGTTTAATGTAGACAATCCAGGTACACTAGTTACTGCAAATCCACAGGCTGATACACAAAAGATGGTAAAATGTGTCAGCACAATCCGACATACCGGACTAATTGATGTCAGAGGTGGAAGTATGGTTGGTGCTCCAGGTACTGCAGCTACAATATTTTCTATACTGGCAAAAGAAGGAATTAACATAATGATGATATCTCAAAGTCCATCCGAGTCATCAATATCAATTATAGTAAAGAAAAATGACCTGGATAAGGCAGTAAATGCACTTGAGATGAATCTACTTGGAAAAATAATCAAAAAAGTAGATGTTACAGTAGATGTTTCTATAATTGCTCTGATAGGCTCTGGAATGAGAGGAATCGCAGGAGTTGCATCCAAAGTATTTACAGCTGTAGCAAAAAAAGGCGTAAATGTAATAATGATCGCACAAGGTTCTTCTGAGCTAAATCTTGCCTTTGTGGTCAAAGATTCTGATTGTAATGCAGCAGTCCAGGCATTGCATGATGAATTTGAACTCGGAAAGAACAGCTGAAATTTATTCTAAAAGCATATTTATGCAAATTGGATATGCAGAGCATATGAACAGACTTTTACTTTTAGTAATTATTGTTGCAGGAGGCATGATAATTTCTATTCCCTTACTTAGTGATCAACTTGCTAATGCAGGTTCAACAAAAAAGATCCAGTTCACTCAAACAATTACATCTACACAAGATCCTGGACTTGATCATAGTAATGAACAGATGGCAATTGTCTTGCCACCAAATAGTGGTTCCATTTATCACGGTTCAATTACTTATAGTGCAAGCCAACCAGTCCAAATTGTAATTTTGCATCAAATTGATAAAGGTGATTCAAAGGGTCAACCAATTTGGACAGTAGATGGCAATACATTTTATGCTCTAACGACAATTGATTCAAATTCAAATAGTGGCAGTTTAGATTTTACAGGCTCTGCCATCGGTCTTCATTCAACAAACTCCAGTCAATTTACTGCCACTGTAAGTGTTGACGGATGGATAAGAGTAGCAAATCCTCAGGTGATTCCAAGTGCTACCACAATACAACCAATTGAAAATTATACTATAAAATTCTCAAAATCTACAATTCCGGTAACAATACCTTTGCATGAAGGAATTGTAGATGGAAAAACTGCTTACTATATCATAACAGATTCAAGTAACAGTCTTGTAGCTAATACAATCTCGGACAAGCAAAACTGGAAGGTCAATGTATCTCCAGTATTGGCACATGTTCCATCAACATCATATGGTAACATGTTTGTTTTTACTAATGGGATTGCTGGTAATGGAACACAAGGATTTCAAGATGATGTGTTATCATTTACACCCTCTAGCAAACAATACAGTCCATTAAGCAAAGTAGTTGAAGCTTCATGGAATATAGGACGAGAACCATTTACTCTTAATTCTACTCAAGCAATTCTTGATGCAAATATGACTGGAAAAATAAAATTGACTATTACTGATACAATTCTAAATACTCCACAGATAGTCTGGGATGATGGTGCATTGGATGTTAGAGCCAACAAAACCTTGTCAGATCAGACATCCTATCAAGATGGACAAGTACTTGATGTCAGTATAGATAACATGACGGCTACTTTTGTAGGACATAGGGGATGGGGACCTGATGGAAAAACAATATACTATATCATAACTGCCGGAACCCCTGAAGGACCTGCTCAAACCATGAAAATTCAAAACATACCTTCACTTTCAATTTTAGAATCATCTGCAAGAGATCTTTATCACTTTTCTAACGGCTTGAAGAGTGCTGGACCATTTGGCTATCAAGAAGGAATATCCAGTACACAATCAGGGGATTCTGATTATAGTCCGATCTGTAAAGTTTCAATAATAACTTGGAATGATCCTCAAAATGCAAAAATTCTGGAAAACAAAAATGATATTGATGCTGAAAAATTAACAGGGGATATAACCGTACAAAATGCATCAGTACTTGATAAGAATTACATCCTTGACTGTCCGATAATAGATAACCCGTAAAAACTATCAAAAGGGATAAATTTACTTTTAAAATCTTCTGGTATGAATGACCGGTAAATTGTTTATTGTTGGGGTAGGACCGGGCCACCATGATCATATGACTTTTCGTGCAAAGCAAGCAATAGAAGAAAGTAATACGATTGTTGGATATGAGACATATGTTAACTTGGTTGAGGATCTAATAGATGGCAAAGAAGTTCACAGATATGCAATGACCCAAGAGGTAGAAAGAGCGCATCAATGCATTGATCTTGCAAAATCTGGAAAGATAGTCTCACTTGTATCAAGCGGAGATCCTGGAATATATGGGATGGCTGGATTGATTTATGAAATATTGGCAGAAGAGGGATGGGATAGAAAAACTGGTCTTAATGTTGAGATTGTTCCAGGAGTTTCATCGCTTAATTCTTGTGCAGCACTAGTTGGTTCGCCTCTAATGACAGATTTTGCTGTGGTAAGTATGAGCGATCTTCTTGTTCCTTGGGAAATTATAATAAAAAGAGTTGAAGCAGCAGCTCAGGGAGATTTTGTCATTGTAATATACAATCCTGCAAGTAAGAAAAGAATTCATCAATTACAAGATGCGAGAAAAATTCTTCTAAAGTATAGATCTCCTAATACACCAGTAGCAATTGTAAAGGGGGCATTTAGAGAATCTGAAGAAATTGTCCTAACAGACTTGGAAAATATGGAAGCGCATAACGATAAACTTGGTATGATTACTACTGTGATAATTGGTAATTCTTCGACCTACAAATACAAAGACATGATGATAAACCCACGTGGTTATACATCAAAATATAACATTGTAGAGCCACAACAAACCAAAAAATAACATGACATCAGTCCAGATAGGACTTACCTTGCCACAAGGATGGCTAGATGAATTTCCTACTAATAATGCGTATGAACAATTTCTTTTTTCAAAAAATGTTGCACTAACTGCAGAAAAGCTTGGATTTGATGCGGGATATGTTTATGATCATTTTATTCCACATCCTTCAGATAAAAGAACTGAAACTTTTTTTGAAGCCTATACTCTTCTTTCTGCTGTTTCATCAATAACATCAAAACTTAGAATAGGTCAAGTAGTTACCTGCAATTCTTACAGACATCCATCTCTTTTGGCAAAAATGACATCTACACTTGATGCAATTAGTAATGGAAGGTTAGAGTTTGGTATTGGAGCAGGTTGGTTTGAATACGAATACAATTCTTATGGATACAAATTTGATGACCCAATAACAAGAATCGAACAACTCGACGAATCACTTGTCATAATAAAAAAGATGTGGCAAAATCAAAAATCAAGCTTCAAAGGAAAACACTATTCAATCAAAAATGCAATCTGTAATCCAAAACCCATGCAAAAACCTCATCCTCCTATTATGGTTGGCGGAGCAGGAAAAAAACTCATTAAAGTTGTTGCAAAACATGCTACGAGATACAATCATCCTTTTGGCACACCAGATATCTTGGAAGAAAAAATAAAACTATTACAACAGAATTGTAAATTAATTAAAAGAAATCCAGAAGAAATAGAAAACTCTGTATTGTTACGAGTTCTGGTAGGCAAAGATGATGATGACGTTAAAAATATTGTATCCAAATTAAAAAAGAAAAACGAATCTGTAGCAGAATTTATCATTCGTTCCAAAGACAGTATTGCATTAGGTACACCTGATGAGGTATCTAATTATCTAAAACAATATCAAAAAATTGGAATAAACTACTTTATTATCAATTTTATAGGATTATCAAAATCACTTGAGATGTTATCATTATTTTCAAAGAAAGTAAGACCTAATCTCAAGTAGTTTTCTTTATTGCCTCTGAGAGTTCTTCTGTTAAGATGATTTTCTCTCTTATTGGTCTGATTATGTTGGTAACATATCTGGAGACTGTAGCTTTTAGATCTGAAGGATGTAATTTTTTCTGTGCAAAGTCTGTTTCTAAATCTTGGTAATTTGTATAAGTAATATTGCCACCAAATTTTTCTGGACGCTCTACAATTACTTCATTAAATTCATGAAAAACTATATGTTTTGAGATCTCAAGTACTGGATTTTTATCTACAATTCCTTCTGGACACCAAGCTTTTTTGAATTTTGAATTAATCTCCTCGTCAGAATCATGAACAAATATTCCTGATGCTGATTTTGATTTACTCATCTTACTTGATACCAAATCTGAATCAGTAGAGGCTTCTGGTTCGCCAAGTCCTGCAAGAATATGGTGATGAACTGCAACTGGTACCTTCCATTTCATTTTTGGAAATATCTCTCGAACAAGCATGTGGATCTTTCTTTGATCCATCCCAGCATGTACTATATCCAAATCTAATGTATGAATATCTACAGCCTGCATTGGAGGATAGAAAAGTTGACCCAGATCAATCTTGTCTTTCTCGCTACTTCTTCCCATTATAGTAAGAGAACGCATTGTACGTTCAAGTGACATGTTCTTTGCAAATTTAACAAGATCTAACCAATATCCCCTTCTTGATTCATAAAGTTGTGAACCTTCTACAATCTCAACTCCAGGACAAAACATCTTGAATGCATCAGCATAATATTTTGACACCATTCGAATTTTTTCCCAATCTCCTCCAAGTTTATTATTAAGATAAGTATGCCAATCTGCCAAAAATACCGTGCACTTGACTCCAGCTTTGATAAAATCATTTATCTTAAATCCAGTAAGTATCAAACTTCCTAAATGCATAAAACCAGATATCTCAAGGCCAATGTAGTGCTTAGGGTGTTGATTGGTGTTAAACAGGTTCAATAACTCTTCTTGAGTGACTACTTCTTCTGTAGGTTCTCTAGTTACAAGTCTGATTTTTTCTGTAACATCCATTATAATCAGACTCCACCATGTATTCCTATAAATTTAAGCATCTAGTTCTTGAACTGATTTTCTGGGAATTGTACTAAGATAGAATGCATGTGCGCTTATCAAAAATGCAGCAAGAAACATCTTTGTTGCAAAGATGAGATTCCATGGTCTGTTTGGATCTGGATAAGCTACTGTGAGTGAATCAATATCTGGAACTTTTCCATTGACTATTCCTGCAGTAATTTGAGAACTTAGAAGAATAAAGTTGTAAATTGTTTCGTACAAAGTGATTATTGTTAATCCCAGAAGTAATAGTTGAACCATTGTAAGCTTCCATTTTGAAACAGTAACCGTTCTTTTCCAGCCAATTCGTGAGACACAGTACCAACTAACTATTGATGAAAAAAATAACCATGTTATTAATTTAGCAAAGTGTGCAGTGGGAAATTCAGTCTTGACAAGTACCTCTCCCATGACATATGTCCCTTTAGTGGACCATTCTTGTATCATGGCATAAAATCCAAAGATAGTGATTGAACACATTATGAATGCACTAACATAGAAAACATACAAGAATATCCTGTATCCGGGATCGCTTTCTTGTAGATGAACTTTCATTTGATCTCGGTGTATATCTCTAAAATATAAGAATTGGTTTTAATTTAGGAAGTTTAATTATGGCGTAGAATTTTCTACTGTATTATTGAAAATTCCGATAAATGTACCAATTATCGAAAAAGACGAAATAAATGAAGTACACGCTGTACTGACAGAAAAATCTCTTACATCTGCTGCAAATGCTGGTGGAAAGAGGGTACAAGAATTTGAACAACTTTTAGCCTCATATGTAAAATCAAAATATGCAATAGCAGTAAACTCGGGAACAGCTGCATTACAAGCTGCACTATATGCTCTTGACATTAAACCAGGGGATGAAGTTCTACTTCCATCATTTACATTTGTTGCAACTGCCAACTCTGTATTATCTGTAGGAGCAAAACCAGTGTTTGTTGACATACGTCCAGAAAATTATACCATGGATCCTAGTGATCTTAAAAAGAAAATTACTAAAAAATCCAAAGTAATAATGCCTGTTCATCTGTATGGCAACTTTTCATACATGGATGAAATTTCTGAAATTGCCAATAAGCATAATCTTGAGATAATTGAAGATTCGTGCCAATCATTGGGAACTACATACAAGAAAAAGCAGTCTGGAACATTTTCACGAATGGGTTGTTTTAGTATGTATGCTGCTAAGGTTATGACTTCTGGAGAGGGCGGAGCTATAGTTACAGATGATAAAAATCTCTTTGAAAAACTACGTAAGATCCGAAACCATGGAATGCTTCATGGATATGACACCCGAATACTTGGATTAAACCTAAGACTACCAGAAATTTGTGCTGCAATAGCTAAAGTCCAAATGAAAAAGCTTCCAAAATTCCTGGAGAAAAGAAAAAGAAATGCAACAATACTCAATGAACTCTTGTCTGATCTGAATGTTATCTTACCTGAAGAACGGGAAGGCGTGAATGTAAATTGGTATCTATATACAATTGCTACAGGGAATCGTAATAAAATAATGAAACAACTAAACTTACAAGGAATAGGAGCAACTGCATACTATCCAATTCCAGTGCACAAGACTCCATTTTATAAAAAAGATCTCAAACTTCCTCTTACTGATTGGGCTGCAAGCTCTGTTCTAAGTCTCCCAGTTAATCCTCTAGTTACTGAAAATGACTTGCATCACATTTCTAAAGTATTACATAAATCAATCAAAAAATGAATCTGATTGAGGATATTGCAGGAGAATTATGCAAAATCCTTCTTCCAATACCAGAAGAGGTATTCTTTGGAAATCCTAAATCAAATATCGCAATTTGTACTCTATCAAACATAAATCTCCTAAAAGAAATTGCAGATTCTTCTATAATCGGAGATGTTGCAATAGTTGGTAGGCTACTTTCTGAAAATAAGGGAATTGACTCATTGATACAATTTGTAATATCAAATGAAAAAATTGATACAATAATACTATGTGGCAAGGACACACTAGGGCACAAACCAGGTTATTCTCTTCTTTGTTTATACAAAAATGGAATAGATGATGATCATAAAATAATTGGTTCATCAAGTCCTCATCCAATTCTAACAGTTACAAAAAAAGAAGTAGCAAAATTTCAAAGACAAGTAAAAATTGTAAATAAAATAAACGAATCTAGTATTATAAAATTAAAAAGTATAACCAAAGATTACAAACAAACTCAATAGCCGTCTATCTGGCGTTGTCTGTTTATCTGATTCTTTTTTTGATATTCTTTTAAAATATCATCTGGAGTCATGTTAAGCTCAAGTGACGCTTGAATGACAAAATGCCAAATATCTATTAGCTCCTCACGCGCTGCAGCTTCATCAAATGGTGTAGGTTTTTTCCACCATTTCCAATGGGTGGTTCTTTGAAGTTCAACTGCTTCATGAATTATTGCTGTACAAAGTGCAGAAATCTTTCCTTGAGTATCTTTTGGATAACGATCAAGATTCATCATTTTTTCAAGATTTTTTTGAAGACTGAAAATTGTTTCTAGCTTATCATCCATAATCTATTTTTTAAATTGATATCTATAACCTTTGTTAGAAATGAACCATATTCTTGTATCTATCAAATCTTTGTTTAATATTGGATTTTTTCAGTCCAGTTATTCCATATACTCCGTATTTTTCAACTGCAAATGAACCCATGATATTTCCATATACTGCAGCCTCTCTGATAGTTGAGATCTTTGTACTGTTTTTACTTGAAAGATATCCTATCATTCCACCTGCAAAAGAATCTCCTGCACCAGTAGGATCTACAATATTTTCCATCGAAAATGCAGGTGATGGAAATACTACATCATCATAAAATAACAGTGAACCATGCTCTCCCTTTTTAATAATGACATACTTTGTTCCCCATTCCATAATTTTTTTTGCAGCTTTTATCAAATTGTGAGTCTTTGTCAACAACTTGGCCTCTTCATCGTTGATTACAACTGAATCAACAGAACCCATCATCTTGATAACATCATTTCTTTTACTTGAAATCCAAAATTCTATAGTATCACACATTGAAAACTTGACCTTATCAAATTCCTCTAGAATCTTAGTATTCTGAACAGGATCATTATTTGCAAGATATACAAACTCTGATTTACGATATTCTTCTGGCACAACTGGTTTGAAATCTTTGAGTACGTTTAGTTCAGTCTTGTTCGTTGTTCGTTGGCTCAAAGTCAAATCATAACTGCCATCATATCTGAATGTCTTACCTTTTGCATTTACCACTCCGCGTGAATCAACAAATCTATCAAGTATGCTCTGATACTTTCTTGGAAAATCATAACCTACGACTCCAATCAAGCCTGGTTTTACAAAGAAGCTTGCAGAGATTGCTGCATATGTTGCTGCTCCACCTAAAGCATTTTTAATAATTTTTGTAGGTGTTCTAATTGTATCAAAGGCTATAGACCCAAAGACGGTCAGCATACTTTGCTGGTTTTAGGAACCGTGTATAAATTCTCTGGCTTCCTGCTGGGTCGGATAATATGTAAATGGTACATTTACAGTCATACCCATAATTCCATATTCGCTTGTTCCAGTCAATTTTATGTTTGGAACATTATCTGTTGTATCATACTTGTGAAGTATTGTATTGTCTGCAAGAAATGGTGCCTGAGACGCAATTTTTCCCATAGGTGGTATTACAAGTGGCTGTAATGTACCTGTTCCGAGATTCTCATTGTTAATTGATATGACAAAGTCTGTCTTTCCTACAGTAAGGGGAAGTACTGAGGGATTCTTGAATTGAAGTGTCATGTTGTATAATGAATTATTATCATTTTTTTGTATTGCTTTACTCTGTAATATTGAGATACTAAGATTAGTGGCAGATAGGTATTGAGAATAACCAAACAGTGCAACAGCGGCAATTATGCCTACTATGATTATTACTTTGGAACGCCTTTCCATATGGATAACTTGAAAAATTTCCTTTTAGTCCCAATAAGGAAAAAAATCCTGATAAGTTGTGTAAACTTTTTGATCAGTCTTCTAAGCTACTTAGAGCTAATAAAATAAATCAAGTCAACCAGAATTAAAAGTTGTAAAATGGCTAGAATTAAGATAAAATACGGTCAAAATGAAATTGAGATAGAATCAAAGGACTTCTATGTAGATAACGAAAGCGTAGACCAAGTCATATGTAATCTTGCATCTTTTGTAAAGGATTCCTCCTCTAACAATACTCAATACGAATATTCCTATAATCAGTCTCCAAAAACCCCAGAAATACTGGGAACGCTTGATGACGCAGAGATTCATGAACCTGAGTTTGTAAAACCTACATTTATTGACAAAGAGCAGGTTAGAAGCAAAATGCAGATACTAATTCGTGATGGTTTCTTTGATCAAGCAAGAACTGTCTCTGAGGTTGTTGCACAACTAAGAGAATATGGCTGGGCTACTGTTCCACTAGACGTATCAAAAGTACTTACAAGCATGGCCTTTACTCATGAACTTCAAAAGGACTTGCAAGAAAAACGTAGCTACTATTCTGCAGTAAAGTTACTTGAAGTAAATTAAATATTAAATCTGCACTTTTCACACGAGTCAAATGTGTCACCCTCTAGATGATCAAAATGTGTTTTACATTTAAGACAAGTATGATGCATGTCATAATACCCGTCTTTTTCAATCTCTCCTGTACGATTAGAGGATAATTCCATACTGCCGCACTTTATACAATGACATCCACATTGCATGGAATTAATTGATATTTTGCTATTAATAATCTAGTTGAAACATAATCTTGAAGAAATTATGCCAGAATGGTTATACTAAAAATCTTTTCAATTGATTATATTATATCAGGACTTGATTACTTTTGTTCTTCTTTTTTTAATGATTATTAATCCAGCCACTCCTGCTACAATTATTCCTATAATCAAAATAGGAATTGTCATATCGTTGGATGAAGCAGAAGATGGAGCTTGTTGCTCTGGAGTGATGGTGGCTTGTTGTTCTTGACTAGTTGATTGCGGTTCCTGACCTAAGGTTGTTCCTGTTATGAGAATAGTACCACTACTTTTTTCAGGATCAAGTCCAATCCAGGCATGTGTTCCATTATTATGAAAGACTTGGTGTAAGGTTGGTTTACCGTCTAGTGTAACATCATATGGTCCGCCCAAAAGAACCTCTGGCATTATTACTGTAATTGGTACATTTGCTTTGTTTATACTAAATGCATAAGTTTTTTGGGACTGATCAAAAACATATTGTCCGGGCTGTGCAAGACTTCTAACTCCTACTATGAAATTATTATTATTCCATTGAACATTCTGCGCAGTTACCGGTTCGTTAATTACATATTTTAATGTGAATCCATTTCCGTGTTGACCAAGACCAAGATTACCAAGATAAACGGGTCTATCGTTTGCCCATACCGTATCAACTCCTTGTGGGAAATAAAATGCAGTAAAATCAGCATCACGCGGTTCGTAATAATTCCATTTCCATACACCATCATTATTTGTTACAGCATTGACGATATCATATTTGACCAAAGTCGCATTTAGTTGGGAAGTATTCAAAATTATAGCTGGTGGATTATTCATCATTTTACCGTATTGAATCGGATTGCCACTGGTATCTGTGATATTCAAGTTAGTTACATTACCATTTATCAAATCAACTTGAATCGGTGCTAGACTGTAGTTTGTATTGTTGACCACGTGTAATACATGTGCAGTACCGGTTTCATCAATGAATACTTTTAGGACTTCATGGGGAGCTTGACCCATAGATAGTTGTTGACCAAATGCCTGATATCCTGAAAAGACTAGTATTGGAATAATTAAAAGACTGAGAAGAATTTTCAATTTTATATCTACTCTGATATGGTCAAGTGAATAATCTTTGCTTCTTGTTGGGGACAATCATTTTTGTCTCTTGGTAGCTTGACAATCTTGTCTGCTACATCCATTCCTTGCAGGACTTGCCCAAAAACTGTATACTGCTTGTCAAGAAATGTGCTATCTGTGGTTACAATGAAAAACTGAGAGCCTGCACTGTTAGGGTCCATGGCTCTTGCCATAGATACTATGCCTCTGAGATGAGATCTTGAGCTAAATTCGGCCTTTATTGTATATCCTGGTCCTCCCATGCCCCACTGTCCCTTGTCTGACTTCTTTGTATTTGGGTCTCCTCCCTGAACCATAAAGCCTGGAATCACGCGATGAAATAGTGTGCCATCATAAAAGTTACTTTTTGCCAATTTAGTAAAATTTCTAACAGTTTCTGGTGCAATGTTTGGAAATAATTCAATAACAATATTGCCAAAATTTGTTTCAATTGTTGCTTTTGACACATTTTCACAACCGCTTTTTAATCATAAGAACTTTTCTCCACTTTACTATTACAGTAAGATTCTAGATCAAGTAACTACTGTACGATTGTATCATATTAGTAAGATAAAAGCATTTTTGGACTAGAATCTTTGTCAGTAGAATTTATTCCAAAATTATATTTTTTTGATACAATCCCACAATTTTATTTTCATGTCAAAGTCAGACTTTCAAGTATCAAAAAATTATTACAAAATCATAGTAACAGTCTTATATAGAACATCTTGAAAATAAAATTCGTGAATCGTACTACTCAAAGCACAAGCATCAAACAAGCGATTAACGAATTGCTTGACAAAGGCTTAACAGATAAACAAGATATCTACTCAAAAGTAGTAGAAGAACTTGGGGTTCCAAGACCAACAGTAAGACGAGTAGCAAGAGATCTTAGAAATGAACTTCTACAAAAAATAAAGATTTTACAGTCTGAAGTTCCTGAAATTGAGATCGTGCAAGGAAAGACTACTCAAACCAGTGACTAGATCCCCTTTTTCATTTTTACAAAGTCACTTTTTCTTCTGACAATCTCCATTACTATTTATATTCTACTACTCTTGACATAATTTCATGGGACATATTCCTACAATCGTAGTTGGTTGTCTCGCTTCAGTATTGACAGCCTTGTATTTCATACTCCCTGCCGCAGTTCATTTCACTGTGTTAGTTTTCATATCGGCTGCCTGGTTCCTAGTAGCAATATGCTGGCTGGCTCAAAAGAGTGCAGACTATATGCATAGAGGTGAAGGTCATGAACACGTACACGAAGAAAAAAAAAAGCTAACTAACTACGATAACAATCAACAAACTTTGCAGATGACATCTAGTCAGCTAAGTCAGGCAAAATCTGAATTAAATGCTGAATTGGATTCCCTTAGAAGTTCACTTAAGAATAAAGATGAAGAGATTGGAAATCTAAAATCAGAGATCTCAAGTCTTCAAACACTTGTTCAAATTGAGAAACTAAAAGTAGATCTTGCCAATCTAAAGGCTTTAGCAGCAAAGGAAAGCGCAAAAAGAAAAAAATAGTCACTTACAGTGCGCACAAAAATGTTTACCGTGATTTTCTTTACATGAAGGGCAGCTTATAGCTCCCCCATAATGACAGTCACATCTGCATCCATCGTTTAATTTTTCTTCTGATATCAAGTAATGTAAATAATTAATGCGTCATCTTAATATTTAACAATACGGAATCACTAGTATGAAATTGCTAATAGGCGCAATCTTTGGGCTTTCTATGCTTTTGCTTCCAAGTTTTATGTTATCTACATCACAAGGTTCAGAATGGAATGTTCAACAACTAGTGCCTGAAGAAAATGTTGCCTTGGAAAAAAATATTGTTTACATGCACATTCCGGGAGATAGTCCATTACCATTTGCTTGTGTTTGGGGAACAGTGCAAAATGCCGCACCAGGTTATCCAGTTGTAATTCAAATTTACCAAGATGGAAAACCAGTATACTTTGCACAAACTAATGTAAAAAGCGATGGCTCTTACGAACAATATTTCCGAGTAAAATCTGTTGAAGGTGACAAGGTAATTCACATCTTTGAAGGAGACTACACAGTTGAAATCTACAAAGCTGTAGTCAAAAGTACAACAACCGGAACAACTTCAACATAAAAATTTTAATTTAAAATAAAACGGGCTCGGAGGGCTTCGATCCCTCGACCTGTAACTTAGGAGGCTACTGCGCTATCCAAGTTTCGCGTCATTAAGACTCTGCGCTACGAGCCCAGAAAAAATCAACCTTGGTATGCATTTAAGCGTAATCAAGATTTGATACAATCATTTCATGAATCTGTTGCCAGTTAGGATCAACAGCACTATTCCATTTCTCATAAAAAATAACATCCTTTAGACCAAGACGCGGTAACCAACCAGCACTTTCTAGATCTGGTTTTTCTGCAAAATTTGATACATGGCCAAGACAAAGATATGCAACAGGAACTACATGTTCTGGAATTTCTAGAATTTTCTTAAGGTCGTCATTTGAAAGTATACTGACCCAACCTACACCAATTCCTTCCGCTCTTGCTGCAAGCCAAAGATTTTGTATTGCACAACAAACACTATAGATTCCTGTCTCAGGAATACTTGATCTTCCTATTACAAAGGGACCAAACTTTGTAGGATCATATGTGATGCATACATTTACTGCACAATCTAAAATTCCCTGAAGTCTAAGTGATAGATACTTGGATCTTTTTGGATCATCAATTAGAGTAGAAGCACGAATACGCTCTTTGTCAAATGAATCCTTTACTTGCTTTCGTGTTTCTTCATTTTTGATCAGAATAAAGTTCCAAGGCTGAGAAAATCCGACAGATGGAGCGTGATGTGCAGCATTTAGAATTCTTGTGAGCACTTGCTCATCAATTGCTTCTGAAGTAAAATGAGATCTGACATCACGTCTGGAAAAGACTGCTTTGTAAAAGCCATCTTTTTCCTCTGGTGAAAAATCACCAATCATACAATAGCCACTTGTCTATTGCATATTATTCTTGTTTTCTTAAACGTTAATAACGTCTAGCGAAGGTCGAATCCTATTGTGGGCCGATGGTCTAGCCTGGTAGGATACCCCCCTGACACGGGGGTGGTCGAGAGTTCAAATCTCTCTCGGCCCATTTCTTTTTATTCAATGTAAATAGATACAATATGTGCTAAAATTTACCATTAAAGAATCAGAATTTCTAAAAGAAAATGAGGGATGTAGAATAGCTACATCTCAAAATGATGTACCACATATTGCTCCTGTGTCATATCATTTTGAAGATGGCTTTTTTTACTTTGCAACAGACTATGATACTAAAAAATATGCAAATCTTAAAAATAATAACAAAATTGCAATTTCTGTTGACATTTACTCACCTGGAAAACACAAAGCGGTAGTTGTTCAAGGGTCTACTGCCTTTATTGAGAAAGGCCCACAATTCAAAAAACTCTATGAAATATTTTACAAAAAGTTTGCATGGGTTCGAGATGATCCTTGGAAAGAAAATGAAGCTCCCTTTGTAAAAATTACTCCAAAGACCAAAATCAGTTGGGGATTAGGCTAACCCAAAGTTACATCAAAATCTTTGGTAATAGCTGTCAAAAAGGATTCTATAGTTGCCTGCCCTTTTATTTCATATTTTACTGGCTGATTATTCACTATAGCAGAATATTCATTTGCTATACTATCACTACTTACAAGATCAAATGTATCAGGTATGGTAGCATTGTCGTTTGCAAAAAGCTCAGGTCTGCCAGCTTCTGGAATGTCCTCTGTTGACAAGTGTCCTTCACCAATCTTATTTCCATTTGCAAATAATTCATAATTGATTGTCGAAACAGTCAATGTAAGGGCTGTAGGATTCACAAGATTGAATCTCACATCAAGATGTGCACGTTTGGTCACTTTGTTCTCATCAAGAACATTAATGCTATCGACATGAATTGTAACCTTCTCAAGATCACCCTGAAAAGAATTTGCATAAAGAATGAAAAACAGAAACATTGCACCAAGGCCTGCAAAACAAGCCAATATGACAATTCTTCCCTTACTTAACAAATCTAAAAGCTACGAGACCTGTTCAATTAAAAAACCTTCTCAGAAAATCAGATGATAATAGATATTATTCGTTGATTGTGCAAATAGAGCATGTCAATTGTTAACGCACTCATAATGTGGGCGCATCTTATTGCAGCATCAATTTGGGTCGGTGGTTCAATATTCATTGGCATAGTTCTTGCTCCTCTTCTCAAGACAATTTCTGATTCTATAGAGGAAAGACTTTCAATAATGATTCGCGTAGGACGCAAATTCAACAAAATCGGAGTACCATCTCTTATCATATTGATTGTAACTGGAATTTACAACTCTGTTGGTTTTATTGTAAATCCGTCACTGATACTTTCTACAAGCTATGGAGTAGTGCTTTTAGTAAAAATAATTCTTGTAATTATATTGATTATAACATTTGCAATACATGTAAGATTGATAAGATCTGAAATAGAACGAAAAATCGAATCAAAGCAACTCTCTGGTGAATTTTTACAAAAACTGCGTTCAAAAATTATTATGCTTGGCAGACTGACAGTAATACTTTCTCTTGCCATACTTCTGATGGCAGCATTACTTCATTCAGGCGTTTAAAATTCCAGATATTCTGACCTCAAAACCATCATCTAATTTACCAATTCCGTATTTGCAGCCCGTTATTTTTGATGCAACAAAAAGATTTGTCTCTAGGTGTTTTGTAATTTGTTTTACCCTGTATACCGAAGTCTCTTTGACAAGTGACAACGGAACCACTAACATGTCAGAAAGACAAAGATCTACACCAAGATTTGATTCTATGAATTTTTTTGCGACTGTTTCACCTAGTCCGCTCAAACTTTTTTGATATATTCCATCAGAACCAATTACTGAATTTGTGTCATGCGAAAATATCAGAATGGAACATCCTTTATCTAGTGCATTCTCTTCTGTTATAGAAATCTCGCAATCAAATCCATTTTTATTAAGAATAGCCTTTGCATTTTGAATTTCTTTCTCTACCATATCTTTGGGAATATGTGAATAGGCACACAAGAGTTTTGCAAAAGTTGTTTTTCTACCAGTAAGCGATATCGAACTTAAATTTTTACAAGGCTGTATTTGTGTCTCAACCAATCCTCCTCCCTTTGGATAATATCCCCGCCTTTTGATATTGTAAGTGAAATTAATTCCAATTCTTGAAAATGCTTCAGATAAAACATACTTTGTATAGTCAGATGTAGGACTCCAAGGAACATCTGTTCCGCCAATAATTGATAATTTCAAACTGTTTTTCATAAGTGAGACAGCAGGAATCAATACTTGTAGAATCAACGGAATGCTTCCTGCAGTTCCAATGTCTTCTTGCAGATCTAAGTTTAATCCCTGAGAGGGAAAAAACTTCAAAGATGTGGAATTCACATAAAGGCCCTCTACTTTAGATTGGCAAATCTTTGACAGAATCTTTACTCCAAGCAAATGTTGTGGCCTAAGACCTGGAACCTTTCTGTTCTTTCGAATATTTTCTATCTCAACTGGTTTGCCTGTAATGGCTGAAAAGATAACTGCACTTCGAATAATCTGACCTCCGCCTTCGCCAAATCCACCATCTATTTTTATTGGCTCCATGACTAGCTCGTTAAATCTTGGAATCTAATTAATGATGGTAAACCCAGACTATTATATTGATTAACAAACGAATTTGACAACGTAAACTGTAGTTTACCGTACTAGGTAATGAACAATTAGAATTAACTCAGTTTTGAACTAGTTCATTTTCACGCACGAAATTAGTTCAAAATGAAAGCTCATGAGTGAAAAATTAGTTAAAAATAGTTTAAAATAATTTTCACGAGTAAAAAATTGGTTAATTTACGAGTGAAAAATAGTTCAAAAAAGAGATTGTTAACTTTATGAATTGAACTTTAATTTTTAATACTTTGAAGTTAACTATAACTTGTAAACAGTCCATGAACTCAATTTTGAACTATAATTCACATTGAATCTTGATGACTTGGTTTTGTCATTTTGCAATTGTAAATGATTTTATCAAAACTATCTTTTCTTGATCAAAATTCATAATGTCAGGTTTACAAAAATTTGTATGTAAAATTAAGAGTAAATACATCTAGAAATTCGGTGTGTTTAAAACCATTTTTAGTTTGTTTGGCAGTTAGTATGATACAACTAAGATGTCACAATTGTGATCATTTGTGGTTATACAAAGGAAAGAGTTCTTTTTACACTATATGCCCTCGTTGTCGTTACAACGTTAACATCAAAAAATACACTATCACAAAAACAGGAGTTAAAGAAATAGATGTCAAATAGAATAAAATCATTAAAAGTTCGTTGCCAATTCTGTAGGCGTGTAAACCGAACGAAGAATCTAGAGATGGAGCTTCTTTGTAAGATATGTGGAAAATGGGCAAAACATCGCTTTCAAAAACTTGTACTGAGAAAGGTACATGATCTTTCTAATCATAAATATCTACAGATCCATGAAGTAATTCCTCAGGATGTAGTACAAGAGGAGATTATAGCTTGACTGTAGACTTGGGCATAGTACAGACTTTACCTCATAAAGATTGGCTTATTCTTGCTTTGGACAAAAAACTGATGAAATCTAATAATGAAAAATCTCTTGAATTTCAGATTAAAATTGATAATGATGGGAAATTAATTCTGTTTGGCCCTCGGATAATAGAACCAAACAGAACAGGAGTTAATCTTGATAACAACTAATTTGCTTTTAATCACACCGAATCAATTCTCCTTTTTTCCTAAAGTAAAACGAGTATTAGAAATTGAATCTGATGAACGATATTTCCAAAATTGTGAAGATGAATATTATGAACTGATTGAATCAAGGGAAGAAGATTTCTGATGCATTGGCAATGTGTTTCATGCGACAACAAATCTGCTAAACTTGATGATATTAAATTTGATTCTTGTAAACAAAATAATCATAAAATTATGAAAATGCTGTCTCCTTCTGAAGCTAGATCTATTATTAAAAATACTACAAGAGAATCTCCATCAAAATTAATCTATGAATTCATAAAAACTAGAATTAAAAAATTAATAGTATCTGATAATGATTCTTCCCAAGTATTTGCTCTAGTTGAAAATAATCATAATGAAATTCTTGATCTTTCTAATGGTAAGGCAAAAGATTGGATTCGATACATGTACTATGAAGAAACTGGTGAAAATCATTCAGATGATGCTTATAAGAACGTCATTTCGTTACTTAGAAGTCAAGCAATCCATAGTGGAACTATTCACGAACCAATCTACAACAGAATAGCTATGGTTGGTGATACCATCTATTATGATCTAGTTACTACTGATTGGAAATTTGTTAAGATCACAAAAGAATCTGTAGAGATAGTAAATTATAACAAAAATATGCCTACTTTTGTAAGAAAACAACAACAGAAAGAACAGGTAAAACCGTTATCAGATGAAAGAGATGCTTTAGACGAGCTAGTAAAACTACTACGAATTCAAGAAAAAGACAGGCAAATATTCAAAGTACATCTTGTATCCATGTTTCTAGAAGCTTACCCAGTTCCTTTAATGACCATTCTGGGAGAACATGGAAGTATCAAAACTACCATAGCCAAATCTGTTAAACGGATCATAGATCCTTCAGGTGAAAATATTTCTTCATTACCTACTAAAATTGAAGATCTAATTCTGCATCTTGCAAATAGATACTTAGCAAATTTTGATAATGTATCTAGCATCAATGATGAAATATCAGATATTCTTTGTAAGGCTATTACAGGTGAAGGACAGTCAAAAAGAAAACTATACACTGATGCAGATGAGATAATTCTAAACTATAGAAGAAAGCTAATAGTTAATGGAATATTTCCATATCTTGATCGAACTGATTTAAGAGATAGAATGATTCGTTATGAAACTTTACCGATAAAAGATTCAGAAAGAATGAGTGAAGGAGAATTCAATAAACATATGACAGAAATATTACCTTATGTGATGAATCAAATCTTCCAGAGTATCCAGAAAACTCTGTCATCTTATGATCATGTCAAAAATGAAATAAAACACCATTCAAGAATGGCAGATTTTACAGATTATGGAGAATGTATTTCTAGAACGTTAAACTATACACCATTTTCATTTGTTGAATCTTATAAACAAAAAATTGAAAATGATATTTTAGATATTGTAGAATCATATCCGATAATTCAACTAATAGAAATAATAATGAAGGAAAGAACTCGATATGAAAAAACAGTTTCAGAATTCTATAGAGAAATCAATAGCTTAGCAGCAATAGAAGAAATAGATGTAGATTCTAAGAAGAGAATCAGATTTCCTTCATCAGCTAATAAGGTAAAATCTCATATTGAGAGAATAAAACCAAATCTACGTTCATTAGGATTTGAGGTAGATATTCAGCCATACCAAAAGCGAGATGGTAGATACCCACGGGGCAGTCATACTATTATCATATCCAGACCTACTTTAGATATCTAAAAAGAACCTCTGTCATCTCTGTCAGAAATACTCTAGGCTAGGAATAAAATAGGATTGACAGACGTGGCAGAAATGGCAGAGATAGTTTTAGAATGAATGAATTGTGTTTAAGAAATTTATTCACAGTAGCGCTAATAAAGTACGTAATCATACATCCCTCATGACATATGATATTGATATTTTCAAACAAGATTTGGATGCAATTCAAAAGGCACTCCTAGATGACAATCTTGATGGGATAAACATCTTCGCAAACCGAATTATGAGTAATGCATTCATTATGAGTAGTAGAGAATTTGTATTGCCCGCATTAATGATAAAAGATTTAGATATTTTCCTTTTACAATTAAAACAAATACCAAAGGTAAAATCATTTGCAGCCGCAAAAAGTTCTCTTAAATTATTTATTTCACAAGTTGATAAAATTATAGAATCTAAGGATTTTCAAAATGATGCATTATGGAAATCATATCATACGTCATTAGGAATTCTTCGAAAATATCTTCTACCAGAAAATGAAAAGGATTCATATGATAAAGAAGATACCGAGTTTACTAAACAAGCATTTGATATGCTAGTAAAATATCTTGAAAAAAATAAAGAATTTTTAAAAAGACCAAATTATATTCTTAAGAGTATTTTATTGGAAATGAATAGATTTTATCAAGAATTTGGCATCGATGAAAGAGATGTCAAAGCTCGAATGTTAATAGTAGTAATAAACTACATTTATGATTATATTGAAAAATCTGATTTGACAGATGAAAAAATTAGATCAGAAGTAGAAATTTCTCTCATTCCATTTGTTGACAAAATCATTCATACCTTAGAACCAGTAGAAATTCAGCAACCGGATATCGACAACCTGATTGTAGATATAATCATGCTTTGGAGAGATCAATTTCTTAGATATGGTGAATTACTTACACTACCAACAGAAACCCCCAATAGAAGAAGTGGTAGGCTAAATTTACCAGAGGAAACAAAGGATAAAATTTCAAAACTCATTACGCAAGGGCTTGAGGATCAAATAAGGAAAGCAAAATAGATTATGAAGAAGACTAGTCATAGACCAAATCAGCAATATCTCTTGCGAAGCATAGTAAGCGATTTACAATCTGCTAATTCCGATATGGGAGTAGATGAAATTCTATCCCTCATTCCAGACGCAATAGAAGAATTATTGCCAAAAATACTATTCGGTATTAGATTATCAAAGCGCACATTTTCACCATATGAATTTAGACTAAGAGAAATGAGGATTCACCGAAAACGTGGGATGCTTCAAGAAAGGTTTGAACATCTCGAGGAATCAGACCCCGAATTAATAATAAGCGCTTCTAGAGCGGCATTAAACGAAATTACTGATAGTGCATCAGTTTACTATGGAACTCATCATCTTACTAATTCTAATGTATTGCCAATTGAATATAATGTACAAAATGAAATGATGTATGCAGCTAGATCGTCAATTACTGAAACTGAATCATACCATATTGCAAGAAAATACGATATTTCTAAAGAAATTGTAACACCAATACGCAAGACTAAATTTAAAACTGCTTCATTTAGTCTAGAAGAAGAGATTTCAAGACCCAACCAAGGATTGCCAAAAATTCATACTTTACATGGAGTATTACAAAAGGTACAAGCAAAAACTTCTGCAAGTGAATTTCTTGCTATTGAAGACATGTTAGACATAGATCATCTCACAAAATCCCGTAAATTAGAACCATCTGAAATATCACTCACAAATAAAATTTTATCAGATGACATTAAGCGAAGAAATGATAAATATGATTGTGATTGTGTTGATGAACTTTACAAGAACAGCGAAATTATCCCAATCAGTCAGCGATTGACAAAACCGAATAAAAACGACAAAATAGCAAAAATAAAAGAGGGAGTGAGAGCAATAATTTTAGACGAGTATGTAAGATTCAAAAAAATAAAAAACGCTGAATTTTTAGATGGAAAAATTAACTATGATGAATATCAGGAAAAAATAACACAATATGTCAGACAAGTCGCAGAAGCTTGGCCCTCTGGATAACAAGCTAGAGATCTTCAGATCCACTACAAAGGATTACCTAGTGAGTGAACTGAAGGAATTATCACTAAATCCAGATCAATTGACATCAGTGTTAGAGAAGTCTATTGATGAAGCAATAAAAGATACAACCAAGAGAATGATACAGAGTAAAGACTTTTCACGTGGAATGCGTTTCTGGCAACGTGATTTAGAAGAATCAGCATGGCTTTATGTACAAGCAGTATTAGCACAAGGATCTAAAATCAATAATCTACGAGAACATATCAAATCATATGGCTCTGTATTCATCGTAGGTGCAGGACTTTCTTTCGAAAGTGGACTTCCTCTTATTAGTGTCCTAGAAAGTTTACTTGAATTTTGTAGTTCGAAGAATTATGTGGAATTACAAGGAAATAATGCAAATGTACTAAAACTCAAAAATGAATTTAGAAGAATTTGTTTAGACAAGAAACCTACAATCTCACATCTTGAGATATCCGAACATTTTCCAGATAAAATATGGGAAATTGTTTGTCTGAATTGGGATAATCTCATCGAAGCTGCAGCACAAAGCAAGAGCAAACACATATCTAAAATAAATCAGGAAGTGAATCCCATTACAGAACAAAATCATCTGTGGAAATTCCATGGTGATGTGGATATGATCAGTACTGATAATATCAAGGGAAGGGGAGGATGGGTTTTTCCATCAGACGGAGGTTTTGTCTTAAATTGTTTCCTAAAATATATTCAGGATACAAAAATAACAGAAAAACTGTTTACTTTAGTAATAGTTGGATACAGTGAAAGCGATGAGAATGTTTACGAACAAGTGATAAAATTATTTGAACATTCACCTAAGCGCCCTACATTTAGAATAGTTCTTGACTTGAAGAAATTACATGATGCAAAGTATATTGTAGGGCCTTCTGATTATATTTTACCCAAGATCCTAAACTAAAAACATCAATCCTATTAATAAAAAATTAGATTAATTCCTATGATCTTCTGTATAATACTGATATACATCAAATATGAGTATGAAATTGATGCAACAACCAACAAAATTTTTAATTGTTTTTGTATTGAGCATTGTGGCAGGCATTATAATTGAATCTATGATTGACTATGCTTACGGGATAAATTGGAAAAATGCCAAACCTGAAGATTTCTTCACAGGAATCACCTCACTATATTCTGGATACATGACATTCTACATGTTCTTGATATTGTCTATGTTTCTATCTCTCATCCTTACGGTTATTCCATACTTTACTTCAAAATTTCCAGATTCTAAATATATTCCAAAAATTAATAATAATACTACAGTAATTCCGATTATCAGAGGCGTAACTTTTGGCTTTGGACTTATGATCTTATATCACTTATTCACAAAAGGATTACCAAAATTATTTATCTAGTATTAAGATCGAAGATTATATCGCTCACGGTTTAAGCATCATTTCCTGTTTTTCTGTTAGCTTAAAACCAAATTTTTCACAAAACTCCATAATTGACTTGTAATCCTCTTTGATCATATTGAGATCCTTCTCTATCTTGGCGTAATCTGAAATTGTAAGATAAGGTTCAGCTTTTAGATACATTTCTCGTCTTTTTTCTTCTGTCTGCAGATAGTATGTATCAAGATAGAAATGATGACCCATCAAGGCCTCTGCAAAATCTCTTCCTACTGTATCGCCTACAGTAGTTCTGAAATACTTTCTAAAAGCATGAAAATGTATCATTCTTCTACCATTTTCATTTAATCTACTTAATTCTGGTATTTTCTGAATATGTCTAGCTAATGTAGTCAACAAGGTACATTCAGCAATATACATAGGAGTGCATCTGAATTCTCTTCCTTGCTTCTTAGATTTGCTCTGATATTCTTCATTTTGTGTACGTAGTGTACCAAAAATTATCTCATCTGATATTGCTAAGTTATTTTCACTTTCCTTCCAAGAGAAGACCCTTTTGAGATAATCCTTCAGTGCTATTGTTGCTTCAGTTGTTAAAAATGTCTCTCTCTGTTCCTTTGTTTTTGTAATCTCTGCTCTTATCTTGACCTTGGTAGGTTTTGAATTAAAGTCAATATCTGAAACTTTTATCTGTACTAGCTCACCTACTCTGATTCCGCTTGCAACAGCAAACAGTACTGCAGTCTGAAGCTTAACCGGAAGATTTCGTAATAGTCTAACTAAGATCTCTTTGGTAAGTGGTTCTTCTCTATGCCTACGTTCTTTTGGAAGTTTTACTCTTTTTTTGAACTCTTCAGAATAGATCTTGACATCTTCATGCCAAAGAAAACCTTTGGTAGATGCCATCCAGAGATGTATTGATGGCGGCTGTTTTCCATTCTTATCTAAATAAGTTACAAACTCTCCTAATATTCTATAAACATCGAGCTTTCCACTCTTGATATTCTCTATGATGTTAACTACAGTTGATTGATGATTTTCTAATACGAATTGCTTGAAGTGATTAAGACCAATCTTATAGGTGTGAACCGTTCCAACACTGTGTGATATTGCATAAAGTGAATCAAGGTATGCAGAAAAAAGAGTATCATCATTTTTTGGGCTTGACACGAACAGACAAGCCTAGAAAATCTAGTTAAACACACCGATTAACCAAATAGCCGCATTTGGTATATGATGGTTTTTTAAACAAGTGTAACAAGATCTCGACAATGGATGGTCTTTTGATTGGTAGATTTCAACCGTTTCACAAGGGACACTTGGCAGCTGTAGATTTTGCATTATCAAAGATTGAAAATCTATGGATTGGAATTGGAAGCTCAAACAAGAGCAATGAAAAAAGAAATCCATTTACCGCAGATGAACGAAAAGAAATGGTTCTCTCTTCCCTTGGTCCTGAGAGACTAAAAAGAGTCCAGATATTCTATGTTCCAGATACTGGTGATCATGACAAGTGGACTTTACATGTTGATTCTATTGTTCCAAAGTATGATGTAGTTTTTTCAAATGATGACTTTACTATTACATTATACAAAAAAAGAGAGAAAACCGTCATTGAGGTTCCTCTGTTGGAGCGAGATATGATATCTGGAACAAATATTCGTGAAATGATCTCTAGTGGAAAAGATTGGTCCGATCTTGTTCCTGAAGGAACTAAAAATGTGCTCTTAAAAATAGACGCAAAAACTAGGCTTTCCAAGATTCTTTAATTATAAATAGCGGTTAACTTTCTCAAAAGTTGAACTTATTTGGAATATTTAGTAATGCTGCCTGGACCAACAAATGTTCCAGAAAGAGTAACACGCGCAATGTTTACTCACATGATAAATCACAGAAGTAAAGATTTTGTCAAGTTATACGTAGATACCATAGAAAAAAGTCAAAAAATATTTGATACAACAAGCGATGTAGTAGCTCTTAGTGCATCTGGAACCGGAGCAGTGGAAGCATCTGTTGTAAACATGGTAAAGAAAGGCGACAAGGTAATAATTCCAGTTAACGGTGAATTTAGCAGCCGACTTGCAACAATGTTAGAATGGGCTGGTGCAAATGTTGTTCGCCTTACAACGCCATTTGGAGAGAATGCAAGTTTTGATAAAGTAAAAGAAGCATTTGACAACAATAAAGACGTTAAAGCATTCTACGTTGTTTGGAATGAAACTTCAACTGGAACAATGGTAAATTATCTTGATAGAGTAAAAGATCTTACTGCAAGAAATGATTCATTCTATGTTGTAGATGGAGTATCAATACTTGGCGGTGAAGAATTTCACATGGATAAATGGGGGGTAGATGTATGTGTCACTGGATCACAAAAAGCATTTGCAGCTCCACCTGGAATCTCCCCAATTGCAGTTAGTCAAAAAGCAAAAAAACACATGATTGCAAATCCTCCTCCTACATTCTACTTTAACATGGCAAGATACTTCAAGTATTATGAAGACACCAAAGAAACACCATTTACTCCTGCTATACCATTACTTTACGCATACAGAGAAGCACTTGATATTATGCTAGAAGAAGGAATGGAAAACAGAATTAAAAGACATAGAATTTGCTCTGATGCACTTTACAGTGGACTAAGCACGATGGGATTGACACCATTTGCAAAACAAGATGCACGTTCTACAGTTGTAATTGCCCTAAACTATCTTCAAGGACTTGATGACAAGACATTCAGAGGAACACTCTCTGAAAAATTCCGAGTTTTAGTTGCTGGTGGATTTGGTGAACTAAAAGGCAAAGTATTTCGAGTTGGATGCATGGGTGAAGTCCACAAATATCATGTAATGAGAACAATCTCAGCAATAGCATCTACACTTGATATGATGGGACACAAGACAAATCCAGAAGCACTAAAAGTTGCTGAAGATAAACTAAAGTCATTATAATTTCGTGTTAACTTAATATCCTGAACCATTTTGTTCGTGTTAACACTGGTCTGAATCATACATAGAAAATAGACATCTATCTTATCTCTTATTGGTTATTATGAAATTACTCAATCTGGGATTTTTTGAAACAAATTAACATGATGACACTCTTTATTTAGTTCCATTAAGATCCGTGATCTCGCTATTGGAAACCTCGAATGAATGTCCTTTCTGTGGAGCAAATTCAATAAAGAAACTTCCCATTTCAGACAGAGTAAAGAAGATAGGCGGAGGAGCCTCAGGAGCCGCAGGACCAACCAGTGGCTCTGGTTCTGGTACAATTGAATTAGAGCCAAATCCAGACAAAGAACCACACTACAAATGTAATGGTTGTAATAAAAAATACGTTGATGCCTCGCTTGACATTAACATAATCATTAATAATTTCAAATGCCATCCAATTATAGCAATGCAAATAGCTCATTATTATAAAAATAAAGTCACACTTACTGACCTTTTGACAGTATATAGAACAGGTATTGTGAGAAAACCAAGTAATTTCTTTTCTCCCTTGGCCGAGAAAATATCGAAACGCCAACTTTTCATATGTTTTAATTTTAATGGAGTGAGAACAGTTGGAACATTTGTAAAGGAAAAGGAAAGCGATATAGAGTACTATAAGATGAAAATGTTGGGGATACCTTGATGGAAGAAAATTCTTTGGCAGAAAAGGTCTATAATGTTTCAGAAATAGATGCAATGATTAAAACACAAACAAAAGATTTCAAATATAGCTTACTAGACGTTATTCTCCTTTTGTTATACGCTGATAAGGATCCCATTAGAGGCAAAATAAGACAGATGAAACAAATATTTTTAGCATTAAAAGAGGTATTACCCAAAGACTCTACCCAACCAGTTATTTTCAAACGAAAACAATTTGGTCCATATAGTGAAGAAATTGAATATGCAATAGATCAACTAGCTTTTTCAAATTATGTTTCAATATTGGGTAGAAAAACTTCAAATGATTTTTCTGTGAAAATAGAAAGAAAAGGAATAGAATACATTAAGAATGAATTTGACAATCTACCTAATGATATACAAATTACATTAAAAGAAAAGCGTCATGAATGGGACACATTCACTTCTACTGGAATCATAAATTATGTCTATATTCACAATAAGGAATTTCTTGAAAATTCAGTACTGAAGAAACGTCACACATTAGATTGGAGTAATCCTAACCAACTTCCTGAAAAAGTTACAAAAAAATCTAAATTGGGTGAAGATGATGATAATTGAGGACATTAAACGTAGATCAGTTGATGACCAAAGCGATCCTACAAGTCCGTATTATTTCAAAACTAGAATTATTGATATAACCACTGATCGAGGAAGATTTTCTACACCTGGAAGAGTAGTTACGCGTACTGAACTTGTTGCAAGATCCGAATTTGGGATGTCACGAGCATTACCAAAAGATCTGAATATTGATTTCAGAATACTAATTGATGATCAAATGAAAGATTTTACCAATGATAATAAATCTGTTAAAACATTAATTCAAAAAACAAAACAATTCAATGACATAACGAGAAAATCTATCTTTTCCATGTCTGTTTTTCAACCAGCTGAGAACGTTCTAACTTCAATGACTACTGAAACAAAAATAAAATTTGCTGATCTACAAGCTGATTTTCTTCAAAAAAGATTAGGTACGAATTTAATCACATACCCATATCTTGGATTACCTTATTCAGAATACGTGGATTTCATCAATGCACGATATCAAAGAAATGAGAATTTCTCAACTGTTTTTGTACTTGATATGAACATGGAGCCTACAACATTTTCTAAAATAATTGAACATCTAGTTAAGAAAGGTCCAACAATAATACCTCTAATTTATAGAGATTGGCAAGATACTCCACTACAACATAATGTGATAAGTTCATATTTTAATCATAATCAAGTGGCATTTTTTGCATGTCAAGTACCTAGAGAAGAACCAGGAAGTCATACAAGTAATCTACACTCTGTAGCTTTTGGAGGAGGTTTTGATCTGGTTTCACTGGAGCAACGACGTGGTTTTGGTAAAAATACAAAACTTGATCTGACAAAAATCAGATTTTTCTCACCTAAGACCTTGAGTCTTGATATTCTAGAAAATGTAATCAGCGATCCTGACAGAAACCTCTATAGTGAGTTTAATTTTGCACCTCACAATTTCAATGATTTTGTTTATCTACGTAAGATAATTGATGGTTATGTAGGTGCAAGAGTACATCCACAAAAATACCAAATCCTATACTATCTGACTAGATTGCATGAAGCCTTAACCAGTCCTCCAATCTTTGAAATGTCACAAGATCTAATAATTAAAAAAGAAATTTCTCAATTTATTACTCAAACCAGCCTCAAAAATGTGCCATTGATAAGGAATAGACATTAGTGTATAATCTTTAAACAATTCTGAGTCGTTATCTTCAAAGATATATAATGAATTTTTTAGAAAATTGAATTTTTCATATTCCGCGTTGGTGCTCCCGTAAAGTTCTAGTCTTTGATAGACTGAATACTTTTGGTATCATGTCATCAAAATTACGAATTATAGCATTTTCTGATTATAGGGTTCAGGATATAGATCTACTAATGGATTTTCTTCAAAAGATGGAAGAAAAACCGGATTTGATACTCTATGCTGGTGATGATATAGATAGATTCGTTGAGCACAAGATGGTATTTTCAAGTAAAGATCCTAGGATAATGAAACGTGGAAAAATGATACGGAACCGCTTTGAAGAAATTGCTACATTATCAAAACTCGGTCTGTGTGCAGTAATAGGAAACGATGACTTTCCAACAGTACGAGAATACATTCAAGGAAAAAATGTTCATAGTGTTCAGAAAGATCCTTTTGTTTTTGGTGATTATGTTGTGATAGGAATAGAAGGTGCAATAGATGATCCAAAAGATAAGAGTATAGGAATAGGCTTTACACTTTACAGCGAATCTACTCTTAAAAAACATCTTGCAAATATGAAAAAGAAAATCAAGAATAAAAAAATGATAATTCTTTCTCACTCTCCCCCTCGAAATACATTAGATCTAGCTTATAGATTTGGAATTAGAAATATTGGTTCCAAAGCATTGAAAGAGTTTATAGAAAAAAATCAAAACGATATTCCTCTAGTTGTTTGTGGTCATGTCCATTTACAGGGTGGCAAAAATACAACTATTGGAAAAACTTCCATTGTAAATGCTGCTTCACATGACAATTTAGGAGAGCCTGGCAGAATTGCAATCATAGACATTAGTGAAAATAATATCAAAATAGGTTGGCATGAAATGTACGGAATAGAAGGAATCTTTGGAATAGGACCTGTAACATATCAAAAATTCAAGGAAGCAGGAATAATGACAGTAGATAAGCTTCATGGTGTTAGTGTGGAAGAGTTATGCAAATATATCAAATGTAATCCAAACGTTGCCAGCAAATTTCTAATAAGAGCTAAAGCATCTTATGAAAAGAAAATAATTATTCTTGAAAGAATGATATCCATTGAGGATGATTCAGCTTTTCTTGATATTGAAACTGACTTGGCACAGAAGCTAGTTTGGTTGATTGGCATTTATTTTAGAAAAACTAATGAATTTGTTCAACTTGTTGCTCATGAACCTTCTCAGGAAAAATCTATGCTCAAAGAATTCCTCAATAAAATGAGAGGATTCAAAGGAAAAATCTATACATTTTCAGGAACCAGATTCGATGAGAGGGTAATAAAAAATAGGCTCGGTTATCATAAAATGGATTCTACCAATCTCTCTGAGTTTGTAGATCTAGCTGGGTACATACAGCGATCTTTTGCATTCCCTCTGAAATCTTATGGTCTGAAGTCAATTGCAAGCTATTTTGGTTATAATTATAGGCATCAAGATCTTAGCGGAATGACAGTTGCATTAGAATATCTCCATAACTATCAAAAAACTAAAGATAAAAAACTCATGAAGAAGCTTTTGGAATACAACGAAGATGATATCTATTCATTACCTTGGATAATGGAAAAGCTTTCTTTAATGATTAAAGATAAGTTCCACCCAGTTTAAGATAATAAAACTATGGAATTTTCTATTACAGATTCAATTATGAAAATAATTGAAAGTTATGATTATCGATCAGCCAAGTTTCGATTAATACTAGTCAAACAAGGAAATTTTTGGAAGATTTTGATTTCTCGAGTAATATTGGATATCTCCACACCTCAAGAAAATACAACTTTGATGAAAGAAGAAAATTTTGCAATAGAAGATATTTACATTTCAATTGAGGATTTCAAAAATTTTCTCTATTATCTTGATACTGTGTACATTGGAAAAATTTCACCAGACGGAAAAGCCGAAATCAATGATAATGTAGTTTTTAAGCTGGGTTCATACAAATTGTGTTTTGTAGGAAATTATCCTGGAAAAGAAATACTTTTCCAAGGTAGAAAGAAGGCAAAAGAGCATTATGGAATAGATGCCCCATTCTATTCAGTAGATTATGCTATTCATTCATCAATATCGGCAGGATCTTATCCACAACTAGATTTGACAGGGGCCAAAATTCCCCTTCGCAATGCTAGCGAAGCCATCAACTATTTTTGGGGAACTAAATACGAACAACACAGTATCAATAATTACTGTAGCATCTACATGCCTACTTTTGAGGCTAGTATCAATTCAGTCACTTTTAAGGAAAACACATTGGATCTGAAAATTGATTTTGATGAAAAAAGAGTAAAACTAGATGATCTTTCAGTTGGAATCATAGCTGAAAACAAATCTCAAGAATTTAGACAGAAATTTCCTATTGATAAAAAACAAATCAATGTTGATTTCAAATTTATTCCAGATCAAGTTTCAATATTTCTTTATTACAAATCAAAGAAACTAGATGAACTAAATCATTATGATTACAAACCGGAAAACACACCTCGAATTTCAAAACGATTTTCATATGGAAATGAATCTATATTGGAACCATCTTTTGTACAAGGTACAGTAGAAGAATTACTTGATCAAGATCTTGTAGCAAAACTACCATCTCAAATGCAAAAATTACTTTTAGAGTCTGAACATGCTTTTAATGAAGGATTACACAGAGCAGCTGTTCTACTATTCAGAAGTGCTATAGAGGAAGGAATAACAATTTTACTAAAACAAATTGGAAAAGAGAATGAAATGTATCCTGATAAATTTGAAGTAGGATTAGGAAGAAAAATTAAATTAATTACAGATTACATCCCTTCATTAAATCAGGTAAGGAGCGAGCTTAATGATGTAAAATGGTTTGGAGACAAAGCTTCTCATGAAGCAAATATGGCAATTAATGAATCTGATGTTACTACTAACTTAGAACCAAAACTACGATTAATACTCACAAAGTTTGTTGAGGAAATCAAGATTACGAAATCATGATTGAAAGTAAATTATAAAAGATATATTATTCATTTTTCCAGAAATCTAGATTTTTTATATTGAACTGATGACTCTATTAGCAAAATGAAAAGTAGGTGGAAATCTGCGTGAGAAAATCATAGTTCTAAATTATTTGCTTTAATCGTGGAATCAAAATAATTGAGAATGTAGCAATCATCAAGGTGAGTATGGATAATGGAAATTCTGGTACTACTGGAATCACTTTTGACATGTTCACAATCGTTATACTATGAGTAGAAAAGTGCGGAACTAGAACTAGAACTTGTACCCCACTTTGAGTAACCACTATGGCAAAACTTGGATTGTCTGTGGATTTAGCATGAAGTATTGCATCCATGGTGGGTGTTGGTTGTATGAATTTTCCATCATATTTTATCGCAAGATCCTTTAGATTTGATATGTTTGTACTGGCTGGAAGATTAAACATGATGACCTTGGGAGCTGTTTGACTTGGTGCACTTACGTTCACATTTAACGAATCGGTAGTACTACTGGTTGTCTGAACTGAAACTGTATTGTCAATTGTTGTAGTTGTAGGTTGGCTTGCTCCGACATTTACTTCAGCCGCTATTGTTTGACTGGTTTTTGCTTGATTGATATTTTGAATATCCTGTGGGGTTGGAGTAATAACTGTCGTAGATTGTGTTGCAGTATTTGTAACATTGTTTGCAGATGAAGTTACATTACTTGCATTAAAGTAAAATGCTGTTAGAGTTTTGATAGTTGAGTTGTATTGTGCCATTATTGTATATGTTCCACTTGTCTGCCATAATGGGCCTGTAGCTAGTAGTTTAGTGGTAACACTGCCATCTGGTGCTGGTGCTAATAATGCAATGTCAACAGGATTCTGAAAACTGTTCAAGACTCTAATTGTAATAGCTTGATGTGGAATATTCGAACTTAATTTACCATATACTATTATTGTATTACCCTGACTATACGATGATTTATCTGTAGAAAGTGTAATGCCGGTATTGGATATTGTTGGTACTGAGACAGTGTTGTTTGTAGATGGCGTTGTGGCATTTTGTGCAGGTTGTGTAGACGGTTGAATTGTTATAGTAACAGGTGAAGAAGTACTCGAACCTTGATCTGTCACTGTAAGTGTAAATGTCAAAATCATTCCCAGAGATGTTGAGGGGGCAACAAATGTAGGATTAGAAACAGTCTTGCTAGAAAGTGTAACAGGTATTCCTCCAATTTGCGTCCAAGAATATTTCAAATAGCTACTTATTGGTTGAAGTGTTCCATCGGCAGGAGTCCATAGTCTTTGTGCATCATTATAGTATGGATCTACACTTTCACTCCCATCTAGTGTAACTGTATCGTTTCCTTTGACTGTTTGATCTGGTCCAGTTTTAGCAGTAGGAGTAAAATCAACTGATTGAACATTAATAGTTGCATTTACCGTTGGACCAAATCCTAATCCAGGGTTGAATTGATACGAGAATTGATCCGTACCTGTGTAGAACGTATTTGGTGTGTAAGTACCATTACCAGTATTAGGATTAATTACAATTTTTCCATGTGAGGGATTTGTTGTAATAGAATAGACAATCGGAGTTGCTCCCTTGCATCCAAGATTTATCTGAGCTGGATAATTTTCTTTTGTTGTAGTAGAGCCTCCGCAATTGTAATTGGCTGCCCCCGATCCTTGAAGAGTTATAGGAAATACGACTCCGTAATTCGCACCATTGACGTTGAGTGTGTATGAAAACTGATCATTTCCAGAATAGAACGCGTTTGGAATATAGGTTGCAGTATTATTAGAATTGATTACAATTTTTCCATGTAATGGATTTGTTGTAATAGAATAGATAACAGGTGCCAAGGACTGAAGAGGTGCACAGCCAAGCGGTATATTGACTGGTGTATTTTGTACAAAATTAATAGCTGCAATACTGCAATAATTAATATCGAATCCTAAACCATTGATGGGGTAGTTTAGGTCATTGTATCTAATAGTAGCAGACTGACTCCGAATGTAAGAATTAACTGTAATAACATTTGACTTGTTTCCACCATCCCAGTTACCTAATATGCCAGTATTTGTACCACCTTTTTCAATAAACGTAAGTGGTGCAGTACTGCTTCCAAGAGTACCTGTAGTAATTGTGAATGGATCACCCCTTGTCGGAGTAGCAGATTGTATTCCATTGGATTGGAAATCAAGAATTCTTACACCTTGTTGATTTGGATTGATTGTTAACTTGCCATCGTGGTTAAACATAAGAGATGTTAGATTTCCGATTAGGTTCTGCATGCCTGTAGTACCATCTGCGTCAGATACCCCACTATTTGTAAATGCTTGATAGTACAGCTGTGGATTTGCAGGATTGGTACTCCACGTCCAAGAGTCTACATCAGTTGGATCAATGTTAAGACTAGGATCATTTATTGAAATGTATACTGGCCAGTTTTGGTAATAAGATTGATGATCTGCAGTAACTGTAATTTGATTATATGGAATCCTGTCAAATGTAAGATCAACTTCTTCTTCAGGACCAGATAAACCAATTTTGTTATACTGAATTTGTACCATTGTTGGAATTGCAGAGAAATCAAATAGTTGAATTATTGGCCATGCATTTTGATTTAATCCAATTTGACCTAGTTTTCCACCAGATATTCCAGTCATAGGATTGAGGGAAGGCGCTTTTCTAACTACGTGATTTAGGACAGAGCTTCCAGAAATGCTTTTGATTGATCCATCAACTTGACCAGTACAAGTAGATGAAATAATTGCATTTGGAGAAGATGAACCGTCTGTTGCACCAGGAGCACTACTGGGTATTGCAACACCTTTTGTATTAGAAAAGTCGATACCAGTTGCAGTTATTGCAGATGTTGAAGAACAAAACATGCCAAAATCCAAGCCTTTTCCAGAACCTCTGGGTTGAGTAGAATCAGCAATTTGAGCTTGCTTACTGTCTGCAAAAAATGCATACCAATAACCATCTACACCCTGTGCCATTCTCAATGGTTTTCCGTTTATCGTAACTTGTGGTTCTGTTATAACTTGATTTGTACTCTGAATATCAGCATCTTTTATTGCCACTTCAATTACCCTCGGACCAGAAAAATAGTCATTCGCATCATACGGGTTATTTTGAGCAGAGACAAAAAGATCCCCATGATATGGAGCAGTGGCGTGAACAGGTTGTGTTTGGAAACCCAGAACAAAACTTGAGAATAGCACTAAGACAAGAATCGGAGATATTCTCTTCATATTCGTGATGTATTTGTTATGGTAAAATACTTAAGGTGGATCTTAGGATACATGATTATGATATATCATAATGGTATCTACTAACTATGTCTCCCAAATTTGACGAAATCGACAAAAAGATCCTGAAATACATAGAGAAAAGCGACTGGCCGGTGACTACTGAAATGGTTGGTAAAGGAGCTGGTGTAAGCTGGAATACAGCCCAGATCCATCTTTACAAGTTACAATCTGAAGGAAAGATCAAAGGAAAGAGAGTTGGGCGACAGAATCAATGGATGCGAATAAAATCTTAAACAAGTTTCTAAAAGATATATATTCATTTTTTCAAGAAATTTCAAAAATTCCTATACTGATCTCATGATCTATTAAAATGAAAAAAATGTACGTGTTTTTTTGCTTTACAGTTTATGGGAAATTTCTTTTCGCGGGTATGAACTCAATAATACACACAAGTTGATTTGTAAAATCGAGAGCCTTAGAGTTTCAATATATGTTTTCGATTCGTTGTTGTTGTTTTTATTTTAAATTATTTTTTTAAACAAGAAAAAATGATTTGATAAGTATTAGGTATACAAATATTACTTACAAAGATCAAATATAGATAATTAATAGATAGTAAATACTCTATCAGTAATACATTATTTTCTTTTATCTTTATTATTGAATTATTATCTTATATAGATTGTTATTTCTAATAATGAAATTAATATCATTATAATGATCAATCAGTATGAAAGTAATTGTACACTATCAAAGAACTTTCTAAACTTAGTGAATATAATAATTTTTTAATAATAACAACGACAACAGATTATTTTATTTCGTATTCAATGTTAAACTAATCTTTCAATTCTAGATTGTAATTTTATATATCGTCTAAAATGGATTTTTAATTTATGACATATTTCATAAACGTGAGTATTATCAATTTTTAATTTAGATAATTTTTCTAAAACATCCTCATCTGAGCATGAAAAACAATATTCACTTCCTTCTCTCTTTATTCCAACACTTGTTAAATTCCAATGTTTCAGATATGAGTCATCTGTTGTTTTACCATTTTTAATAATTTCATCTACTAATTTGGTTAATTTTTCTCCGCGTTCGTAAAATATTGTAAGCATAGGCATGTTATCTAAAATAGGCTCAATGTATTTTGTGTAAAAATCTTGTTTGCTACATCTCTGTTCTGGTATCAAATCATAAAGTGTACTATTGAAACTAGATTCATTATCAATATACCCACACATGACCATTTTTTCAATTTCTGAGACAATACTCATGATTAGCTTTGCCTTTTGGTAGTCACAAATGATTTCTCCCCCAGGTATGTGTAATGGAATTAATGATTTTCTCTGTGTTTTATGGTTAGCATCTCCATATTTTCTTAAATTCTGATAGTGTTTCATACATAATTGATTATTTTTGTTATAGACCACATCTGTACAATTTTCAATCTTACACGATGTTGGACTTGTAATTTTTCGTTCATAATTTGGATCACCATGATTTCTAGATCTAGTTTCATGCATTTGGCATAAACCTAGTTTTTTTATTCTAACAGGTTTCTCACATCCCTCAATTTTACATCTAATAGTATCTGTCATTTAATCCGGCTTCCTTACTTTCTTCTGTAAGACAGATCTCATTTTTCAATAACCTCAATTTCTACTTCTTTGTCACAGCTTACACAAATTCTTCTAGTGGTACCCTCTACCTTCATCATTTCTCTTTTACAATCAAGACAGATGACTTTGGGAATGTTAACTTTCATTTTGATAATTCTCCAAGATACATTTGTACAGATTTTGTTTTAAAATACAATTGATATTTTTTCTCTTCAAATTCAGGGATTTTAGAAAGGATCTTTAGTTTAGAGTCTAAATCATCATGTTCTGCATAAAGGATCTGAAGATCTTTAATTGCATTATCTAATAAAATAATTGAATCTTGTAGAGACTGACAAAAATCCTTGATTGATTGTTCTTCAAACCAATGTCGTGATAATTCGTTAATATCATGCAAATCTTTCTCTATAGTTCTAAGACTACAACCTATGAAATTCGATATTTCTACATTAGTATAACCGCGAAGGTGAAGTTGATTTATTCGTCTTCTTCTGAACTTGATTTTATCTTGAGATATTGTATTAGATGTAGATTCTTCATAAGAAGGGTCTTGGAGGTTTATAATAGTTTGAAGGGTTGTCAGAGTCTGTCTTTTTTTCATTGTTTTTGAACCTCTTCAACAAATCTACATTCGGGATACAATTCGTGATGTTCTTGTAACTTTACTATATTCTCATGATTATGTTCAGACAGGAATTCTGAATCGATATTAGGCAAATCTAGCCGTAGATTGTGAGCAGAACAAACAACTTTTTTCATTATTTTCCTTCCCCTTTCCATTTATCGCAGGCTTCAAGATGATCCATGATTTTATACAGAATATTATCCCAACTGTCTGTACGATTTCCAAATCTTCCTAGGTCTACCTTAGTATCATGATTCAACGTTAGATACGTCTTTTTTGATGAATTTGTGTTAGACATACTAATTTAGTATAGGATTTTGATTGTAGATAACATTGAAAAACGAAAATGGTAAACTGAATCAAGCCAAGTCTAATCAAGCATCTGCAATGAAAGAATATCTTGAGGTTATTATTCAAGGCAGAGCTAACAATATAATAGAATTTTCTGATAAATTTATGATAGAAAATCTTCTCTATGCAAGAACACCAAACACAATCAGATCTATTACTAGAAAATTGTATAAAAATGGAATAATAGAAAAAACTAGAATGGGTGCCAGAGGTGAAAAATTTTATAAAATTAAAGATTATGAAAAAGCCAGCATATTATATCAACAAAATATTGGTTTGTATGTACATAATAGGAAACATAAACCAAAAATTGCTTTTACCCCCTTTGGAATCATAAATGATCCTCATGCAAATTTAGAAAGTAATTTTTTACTGAGATTAAAGCAGGGTAGAGACGAAAGAAGATATTTTTATCCAAAGAGCAAATATCAACAAAATATCTGTCCTGTTTGTACTGGTGTACTCATAAAATATAAACATGGAAAAGTGGGAAAGGGAAGTTTAACACATCCAGAAATTCCATCTCATGACTTAGATCGAAAATGTACTAGCTGCAAATGTAAATTCTTGTATCAAATACCATATCATGAATATAACCATGGCCTAAATCCTGATGAAAGAGAATATTTTGTAATTGTAATCAGTGACAAAATCCCAGTACCGGTTAAGAAACAAACAGATATGGATGAATTAGAAAATCGATACAAAGAAGTTAGAAACTTTTATGCAAAAACCAATCCTGAGATTGCAAAAATGTTTGATAAAGTACTACAAGACAAGCCCTAGGAATAGAATATTACTACTTTAGAAGCCATTTGGTAAGATTCCTTTATCTCTCATTTCATCAAGGATTTTCTTGTCCTGTTTGGCCTGATTTTCCCTTAGCTTTTTGACCTCTTCTCTAAGTTCTTTAATAGATTGATTTTCATCACGAAGCTTTTCTATCTCTAATTCATTTTTTGTCTGATCAAATACAACTAAATCTAATTCTAATTCTAGATACATTTTCAATTTATCTTCATCTGATATTCTGTCATACTGCATTAGATAACCGCCATGGCCAGTAAGCTTATGTGCATAATTTTCTCCATGTTTTCTTGTTGCAAAAGTAAAGAAATATGCTCTAAAGCTATGTGATGTAATTTTGTAAAATCCATTTGATGAATATTTCTGATTATATCCTAGTCTTTCAAGTACATTGTTCAAAATCTGTTGCTCATTTCTCATCTTATCCCCATTCCCAGTATCACAGAAAACTAGATCGTTATCATTTAATTTATCTAAATAAATGCGAATTTTTTGTTCACATTCTTTTGAAACAAATGTAGTTCTTGCTTCTTTTGTTTTTGTATATTCTGCCTTTATCTTAATCATAATTCTCTGAAGAGAAAAATCCAAATCTTTTTTACGGATTTTAAGAGCCTCACCCATTCTCATTCCGGAGCTACTACAAGCTAAATACAATGCCTGTCTTTTTGGATATCTACCATGTGCTAGAACTAAATCTTTTAATTCTTGTTTCTTAAGTGGATATCTTTCTTCATTAATCTTCTTTGGAAATTTTAGTAATTGTTTAATGTCTTGGGAATTAGTTTTGACTCCTAGATGATAAAGATAAGATCTGATACAGCTAAATCTTGTTCTTATTGTGTAATTTCCTGTCTTTACTGTGATATTCCAATCAATCCAGTCTTGGAGTAGAGTGTACAAAGCATCTTGGTATTCGTCTTCACCTTCAGATTTCTTGGTTTTTAATAATTCCAGACAAAGATTATCCGGACTAGTTTGATATTTTTCCTCACAAAATCTAATGAAGTTTCTTATCGCTCCACGTACACTTTCCCAACTTTTCTTCGGTAGAGTACGAGATATCTTTTCTAGGTAAGACTCTGTAGTTCGCTTTTTTACAAGTATGCTCATTTTGATCTACCTCTATTCTGTTTTTTCTTTAAAAAAGGTCTTTTCGAATCTGCGGGTTTTGCGGGTCTTATTCTGAATGAATCATTATCTCTAAACTTAATATAAGGAAGTTAAAGGATCGATCACGTTGACTTTCCAAAAAGGCACCTTAGTTTTAGTAGATTATACTGCCAAGGTTAAAGATTCAAACGAGATGTTTGAAACAACACGCGAAGCTGATGCTAAATCAAATTCAACTTATGATGCAAATGTAAAGTATCAACCAAGACTCATCTCAGTAGGAGAGGCATGGGTTCTAAAAGGTCTTGACGATGCACTTGCTGATGCCAAAGTAGGCGACAAACTCTCAATCGAAGTTCCTCCAGAGAAAGGATTTGGAATGCGAGATTCCGCTAAAGTTCGTATGATTCCACTAAGAAAACTTGGAGAAGATGCAGAAAAGGTTACAGTTGGAGATACTATTGAGATTGATGAAAGAACAGGAATTGTAAGATTTATTGGCTCAGGAAGAGTCCAGGTTGATTTCAATCACAGATTTGCAGGAAAAACAATTGTTTATGATCTAAATGTTATCAAATCCCTAGATACAGACCAAGACAAAGTCTTGGGATTACTCAAAAGAAGATTCCCAATTGAAGAATCAAAGATAAAGTTTGAGATAAAAGGAACAGATCTTGATGTAATTATCCCTGAAGAGGCAATGATGATGGAAGGACTTCAGATAGTAAAACGTGCAATTGCAAATGAGATCTTCAAATTTGTACCAAAATTAGAGAAAGTAAACTTTGTTGATACTTACAACAAACCAAAACAAGAAAAACCAGTAGAACAAAAACCAGCTCAAGCAAAGCCAGCTGAACAAAAAGCAGCCTAGAACTATAGTACACCAGTACTTTTTGCAATCTCTATAGCTTTTTCTTCGGTCATCTTTACCTTACTTAGAATTGTATATCTTTCGGGTCTTAATGATTGAGCTATTGTTAATGCTCTTGCAAGAATCTTAGGCTCTAGTCCAATCTCTTTTGCTTTAGTTGGCGCTCCTACATTTTTTAGCATCTGAACTATTTTTTTCCAATCTTGACCTTGAAGTTTTGCAATCAATATGGCACCAATACCGCACTTTTCTCCATGTAAACCAATGCCTGGCTTGATATGATCAACTGCATGAGAAAACAAATGTTCTGCACCAGAGCATGGCCTACTACTTCCTGCAATGCAGGCAGCTACACCTGAACTAATCAAAGCTTCAACAATCATTCTAACATCTGGTTTTTTCTTGAAATCTTTTGAATTGTCGATAACTATCTTTGCACTCATTGATGCCAAATTTGCTGCATAAGTTCCATAGTATTCGTCAACTTCATCCCTTGCCAGTTCCCAGTCTCGTACTGCAGTAACCTTGGCCATGAGATCACCACAACCACTAGCTAGTAATCTTCTAGGAGCCTTTTTCAAAATTGCAATATCTACAAAGACTGCAAGTGGTGCTGTTGCTATTATAGAATAAGGCTTGTCTCCACGTAAGGAAACAAAGGGACTTGCAATACCGTCATGTGAAGCAGATGTTGGAATGCTCACAAATTGTTTCTTTAGTGTAAATGCAATCATTTTTGCAATATCAACAGACCTTCCACCACCAATTCCTATGATCAAGTCACTCTTGTCTTTCTTTATTTCTTGAAGTGTTTTTTTTGTCGCTTCTACATCATTGCTTGTACTACGATGCCAAACATACTTGATTTTTGAATCTGAAAGTGATTTAGAAATTTTCTTGTCTGTAATTTTTTTTACTTTATCTCCTGAAACTAGGGAAACTTTCCTTGGGCTTGATAGTTCTACGAGAAAATTTCCTAAGTCAGAAATATTGTTCTCACCTATGAGTATCTTTCTTGGTAGCTCCATTACATGAGAAGCCATGGTTTTCACTTGAAACTTGGATATTTATCGATATCCTGAAGATCCAAAGTTATTTAAGCGGGTTAATCTCAAACTGTGAGTATCTCAAATAGGGAGTAAATTATTTGTCAGACTATATTGAACAACACACATACCACGGAACAACTACAGTTGGAATACACTGTACTGACGGAGTAGTCTTATGCGCAGATATGAGAGCAAGTGCAGGATACTTCATAGCAAATAACAATACAATGAAGATCCAAAAGATCGACAATCACGCAGGAATGACAATTGCAGGTGGTGTTGCAGACGCACAAAATGTTACAGACATGTTGCGATATCATTCAAACATTCACAGAATAGAAAAACAAGAATATCTGCCAATCAAGTCAATTGCAAGACTTGCTTCATTGATTTTCTTCCAAAATAGATACTATCCATTTGTAGCCGATATTCTCGTAGGAGGATATGACAAACAAGGTCCGGCACTTTACAACATTGACATGTTCGGATCGCTTGATAAAAAAACATACGTAACAACTGGAAGTGGTTCTCCAGTAGCATACGGTCTCTTAGAAAATGAGTACCGTGATGGCCTAACAGTAGAAGAGGGAAAAATAATTGCCCTAAGAGCGGTAAAAGCTGCAATCACCAGAAACATTGGAACAGGTGATGGAATTAATGTCGCAATAATCGACAAGCAAGGATACCGACTCTTATCCAAAGAACAGAAGAAGGCCATAATTACGCTTTAGTGATTTAATGCAAAGAAAACAAACACAACGTGAACTATCTCCTGCCCAAAACATAATGGCAACTATACTGCAAAGTATACCAAAAGAAGCTGACGTTACCAAGATAGATTATGAAGGACCAAGAATTGCAATCTATACAAAGAATCCAAAATACCTGATGGAGCATAATGAAGTAATCTCTAACATGGTAAATGTCATCAAAAAAAGAATTGTAGTTAGAACAGAAGAATCAATCCGAAAAACTGAGGAAGAATCAAGACAAATTTTATCTCAAATGCTTCCAAAGGAGGCAGAACTTGGAGGAACTTTTTTTGATACTGCAACAGGTGAAATGATTGTAGACGTAAAACGTCCATGGCTTCTTAACAATCCTGAAGCCTTTAACATGCCAGAGATTGTCTCAAAGACTGGCTGGAGAGTACGAATCAAAAAGGCAACTGCAAGTCAGTCTTCTACAATTCAAACTATCAACTATAACCTAAAAATTTCCTCAACTGAACGAAGCAAACATCTCAGACAGATTGGTGAGCAAATATTCAGACCAAAACTATCTGAAGATGCCGAAGTCTCACTGATGACATTAGGGGGCTTTAGTCAAGTAGGAAGATCGTGTATGTTACTTACAACTCATGAAAGCAAGATCCTAATTGATTGTGGCCTAAACCCCGGTGCAAGAAATCCAATAGAAGCATATCCACGCCTTGATTGGCCAAACATGACTTTAGACGAAATTGATGCTGTAGTAATTAGCCATGCTCACCTAGATCACACGGGATTTCTCCCAGTATTATTCAAGTATGGCTACAAGGGTCCTGTCTATTGCACAGAACCAACCTTACCAATGATGAACTTAATTCAGCTTGATGCCATTAAAGTCGCAGCAGCACAAGGTAGAGTTCCTCTATACTCTGAGCGTGATGTCAAGCAAATCATGAAGCAGACCATACCATTATCATATGGAACTGTTACAGATATTTCACCTGACATCAAATTGGTATTTTCAAATGCAGGGCACATCTTGGGTTCTGCAAGCTGTCACTTCCATATAGGAAATGGCAATCATAATTTTGTCTACACGGGAGATCTAAAATATGGTAAATCGATGCTCTTTGAGAGCGCTTCTTGGAACTTCCCAAGAGTTGAGACTCTACTAATTGAGAGTACATATGGTGCAAAGGAAGACATCCAGGCATCAAGAGAAGAAGTAGAGGGCGCATTTATCAAATCAGTAAATGAGACACTACGAAATGGTGGCAAAGTACTCATTCCAATTCCTGCAGTAGGTCGTGCACAGGAACTAATGATGGTAATCGATCAATACATGAAACAAGGACAACTCATGGAAGCTCCGGTATTTACAGAGGGAATGATCTCAGAAGCAACTGCAATTCATGAATCTTATCCAGAATATCTTGCACGTGAACTCAGACAAAAGATCCTTGAGACAGATGATAATCCATTTGATTCTGAATATTTCACAAACATTGAACATTCTGATGCAAGAGAAGAACCATTACGGGAAGGACCATCGATCATTTTAGCAACATCTGGAATGTTAGAAGGTGGACCAGTTCTTGAATACTTTAAAAATATTGCACCAGTCCAGAAAAACAAGATCTTGTTTGTATCATACCAAGTAAATGGAACTTTAGGAAGAAGAGTTCTTGATGGTTCAAGACAAGTTTCTGTTGTTGGTAAAGATGGAAAAATTGAAGTGATCAATATCAATTGTGCAACAGAGCGACTTGATGGATTTAGTGGTCACAGTGACTACAACCAGCTAATGTCATACATCCACAGACTCAGACCAAAACTTAGAAGAGTTATTGTAAATCACGGTGAGCGACGCAAGTGTGAAAACTTGGCAAGCTCAGTACACAGGATGTTTAGAATTGCAACAACCTGTCCACAAGTACAAGAAGGAATTAGATTACTTTAGATCGTACTCGGCTCGCCAGATCTTAACTCCAGTTGGAGTAACAATGATCCTCTCTTCGCCAAGTCTTGCAATATCTGCATCGGCATTCTTTGCAATGTTGTAGATCTCTTCTACTGCCTTTCTAAGCTCATCCACATTTTTTTGTGCAAGTGGAGTTACCCTGAGAACTAATATCATTCCCTTTTTGATATCTTCCTTTACACCATGGACATCACTATAATCCCTCAAAGTTATTGCCTTGAGGTATGTGGGAGCCTTTTGTGTCTGCATACTCTTGTAAGCGATCAACTCCCTCAAAAAGTCTTTGCAGTCAAATGCAATTCACAGATTGGGTTGTATGACTAAATTCTATACTGGAGGTACTCTGATTCTGCAACTGAGGCAGTAGATATTTCAGATTTTGTATCATTCTTTTCTGTCAGTACTAGACCCACCTGATCCTTTGGTGCATCAGAATATCGTAATGTAATAGCTGCAGCTAATTTGACATTTTTCTCAGAATCATCACCACGTAACATTGAGATTGGACCGACATGATCCTTTGTATCAAATAATACATCACCAGGTAACGCAAGAGCTTTTAACATTTCATTTTCATCTTTGTGTCTTCCAACAATTAATTTTGTTTTTACATCAAATCTAAAATGTCTTCCAATCTTTAAAAGATCAATATCATTTGTTGTTGGTGTTTCAATATGTTCAAAAAGATCTTTTGCTCTAAGTGCAAATGCAGGATCAGTAAGTAAACATCCCCCACCTGCATTTGGTGGATCAACAAAACCAAATTCTTTTGCCATCTTCAACTGTTCTTTTCTAGAACGTCCGCGAATCATTCCAAGGTTTTCTCTTTTGATTATTCCATCAATTTCAGGCTGTGTTGGTGGTAATAATCCTGCAGAAAGTGGTCTAACTATAATTCCTTCAAGTCCAGATTCTTTTTCTATTGTTCGAAGTGCTGGACCGTGCTGACTCATTGGTCTTTGACCAAGAACCTCACCAGATATGATAAATTCTGCACCAATGTCATCCATTACTTTTTTGCCAGCTTTGAACATCATTGATCTACAATCAATGCATGGATTCATGCCAGACCCATAACCATGCTTTGGATTTTTTAGCATCTCGATATAATCATCACCAAGGTATACAGTTTTGAGTTCAACACCTAGCGTGTCTGCAGTCTCTCTAATTTCAAATCCGCAACCTCTACCACAATCAAAATCACAAAACGGAGTTTTTATTGCAACAGCAGTAACATCAAATCCTTGATTTTGCATCATTTTTACTGCTAATCTACTATCTAATCCACCTGATAGTAATGCAACAACTTTCTTTTTATCTTCCACAAATCCAGAAAGTCTTTTTCCAATATCTAAACCTTCCAGCAAATGTAAAATAGTAAAAGGTTAGAGTTGTTGTATTGAATCAACGCAGGAAGAATCTTCTAAAATATTGTAGTACCATGGGATGTGATACTTTAGTTGCATTTGAGCCTGAAAACCTGTTTTACATGACTGGATTTTGGGGTGAAGCAATTGCAATATTGGATAAGAACGGCTGTACTGTTGTAACTCCTGAACTTGAGATGAGACGTGTAAAAGAAGAGTCTACTGATTGTGAAGTGGTAAAATCAGAGCGTGGCAAGGGCTCACTATCTACTATAATCAAGATGTTAAAGGGAAAAAAAGTTTGTACAGATAGCGATAGTTACAGTATAGTAGAGAGTCTGAAAAGGTCTATTCCTTCAGTACGTTCTTCAACTGATCCATTTTATCGTGCAAGAGAAGTAAAGGATCAACAAGAAATTGTTCTACTAAGAAAGGCATCCTCTATACTTGATGAGATGTATGAAATGTGTGTAGATGAAATGATGATAGGCCAATCTGAGGTACAACTCCAAACCATATTGATGCAATATGCAATGGAAAGAGGCATGTTCTCTACAGGATACAAATCAACTCTGAATCCATTAATTATTGCAGCTGGCCCAAATGGTTCATTGCCACATGCACAAGTAACTGATCGAAAATTCAAACGTGGCGATATGGTTGTAGTTGACCTTACTTTACGATACAAAGGATATGTCTCTGATGCAACTAGGACCTTTGGTCTTGGTTCGGTATCAGCTGAGGCAAAAAAAATCTATGAAATTGTGCGACAATCACAAGCTGCAGGACTCAAAGCTGTCAAGCCAAATGTATCTTGTAAATCTGTAGACGATGCTTGTAGACAAGTAATTGAAAAGAAAAAATACGGAAAATATTTTATTCATTCAACAGGTCATGGAATAGGACTTGAGGTACATGAATTTCCAAATCTTGGTCCATCAAGTAAAGCTATTTTATCAAAGAACATGGCAGTTACAGTAGAGCCTGGAATATACATTCCAAGAAAGTTGGGTGTAAGAATTGAAGACTCTGTTATAGTTGGTAACAAAGTTGAAGTGTTACATAAATTTACAAAAGAACTTGTTATAATTTAGAAAATCTCTTCTCTATTTCATTTCTGATAAATTTTACAATTTTTGATTTACTTTTCCATCCTGATTCCGTAATTCTATCGGAATCAATTGCTAGAACATTATTGTAATCTGGGTTTTCCTTGTATCGTTTTGTTCCTATATCGTTTGCAATTACAAGATCACAACTTGATTGATTCATCTTCTCCCTTGCTTTATTTATCAAATCTTTTTTTGAAATATTAGTTTCTGCCTTGAATCCGACAAGAAAGACACCATTCTGTATCTTTTTGACATCGTTTATCATCTTTGGAACTCTTTTTAATTTCAAAGAAATTCTGAGAAGATCACTATGGATCTTGGTTTTACTTGGTTTTTCTAAGGTATAATCAGAAGCTGCTGCAGCCAAAATTACAATATCAAATTTCTGTCGCAGTTCTTTTCTTAGTGCATCTCTCATTTCTTCACTTGTCTGAACTCGTATTACTCTAGCACCCTTGGGAGGTATTTCTATTCCGGGACCATAAATCATGGTAACCTTGGAACCTGCTGAGACAAATTCTGATGTCAGCAAAACTCCGGTCTTGCCAGTACTTTGATTTGTTATTACCCTAACAGGATCAATGTATTCTATAGTGGGACCTACAGTGATGAGTACTCTTTTCCCCTTGAGAACTGGTGATGAACCAAATTTCTGTAATATATTATCAAGTATCTCTTCAGGTTCTGCAGCCTTGGCCTTTCCTTCCACAAAGTTTGGAGAAATAAAATCAACCTTATTTTTTAGAAATTCTATGTTTTTTATAACTGCAGGATTTTCATACATTGCCTGATGCATAGCAAGTCCTATAATAATTGGAATCTTGGAACCTAGTCCCACACTTAATACAGTAGATATTGGGGTGTCATCAATTCCGTTTGCCAATTTCCCCAGCGTATTTGCAGTACATGGATAAACAACTATACAATCAGACTGTTTGTAGTCTGCAACCTTGATGTGTTCCAAATCCCCAGTTAATTTTGTTATAACTTCATTTCCTGTTGCCCACTTGAAGTAGCTTGGTTTAATCAGATCAGTTGCGGCTTTGCTTGCAACGCAAATAACATCAGCACCATGTCGCATGAACAATCTAGCTAGTTCAATTGACTTGTATGCCGCAACACTTCCTGAAATACATAAAATTATTTTCTTTCCTGAAAGCTCGGAACCATCAGAGCCTACTATATCTAAAGAAGGATGTTTTTTAGACAAGTTCTTTTTTCAACCTCTCCAGTTCTGATTTATCCATGGAAAAAGAGTGCTCTATTCCAGGAAACTTGCCTGATGTTACGTCATTTTTGTAAGACTCTACAGCTTTTACAATATCTGAAGATAATTCAAGATACCTTTTTGCAAACTTTGGTTTTATCTTTTCATACAATCCTAGAACATCATGAACCACAAGCACCTGTCCATCACAATCGCCCCCAGAACCAATTCCGATTGTGGGTATCTTGATAGAATCTGAGATCATCTTTGAGACCTCTTTTGTTACCATTTCAAGTGCTATACAAAATACTCCTGCCTTCTCAAGTGCTTTGGCAGACTCGATTAATTTTATTGCAGCATCCTTTGTCTTTGCCTGTACCTTGTATCCTTCTTGCAATGTTGTAGTCTGTGGCTGAAATCCAATATGTCCCATTACAGGAATTCCAATCTCAACTATGCTATGTATGGTATCTTTAATCTCAGTACCACCCTCTAGTTTTACTGCATCTGCCCCTGCCTTGATTAATTTTCCAGCATTTTCAATTGCTTGTGATTTGCTTGACTGATATGACATAAAGGGCATGTCTGCAACAACCATGGCATTTTGTCTTCCTCTTGCAACTGCTTCAGTGAATAGACACATCTGATCCATTGTAACAGGAATTGTATTGTCATATCCTAACATAACCATGCCAGCACTATCTCCTACAAGTAACATGTCAATACCAGCCTTGTCACAAAGCTGAGCTGTTGTATAATCATATGCGGTGATAACAGTAATCTTTTTAGAATCTTTCATCAATAAAATATCTCTGACAGATTTAGGCATTAGCCATTCGCCTCAAGTTTTTTCTTATGATAAGAATTGATTTTTTCAAGTTCTTTTTGTTATCAAACTTTGGTTTCTCTTCCAGCTCTTCTTTTGATAATTTTTTACAAGTATCAATCAGTAAATGTATTCCGCGTGTTATGTTGTCTACAATTGTAATGTCAGCAGTCTGTGCGGTTCGTGACATTGGATTTAGATCAAATGTTATTACATTCTTTCCAAATTTCTTTAATGCAATTGTTCTGTCTCCATCTTCTAGTGGCACTAGCACAACATCAGCAGAGAATATTCCACGCTTGTCCACGATTCTTCTTGCACTGTCAAGCTTTGTAATTCTCTTTGAAAATCTAGAATCAATACCTAGAATTTCCTTGGCACCATTTTTTTTCAGAGTCTGTGCTATTGTCTTTTTTCGTTTCTCACTTGCATAAAACAGATTTACCTCAATTTTTGCGCCTGTAATCTTGGATAATTCTACAATCTCCTTTGGACAAAGAGAAGCAACATTGCCATTTACTGATATGACTGGAGATTTAGCCGTGAGAAGTGTTCTTGCGGCAGCCTTGATTGCCTTACGGGCAGTCTTTGTAGTTTTTTCACCAATGAGGTAATCAAACATCTCACCTCTTCCATGGGCCAAAAGGCCTTCTTCTACTGCAAGACCGTCTCTAAAGCCATGAACAAGTTTTTCTCTGATATACAGGGATGCGGCCCTAGGATGGGTTTTTGGGATTAACACTAGGAGACTCTAGCTCCGCTTTTGTCTATCTCGGTCTTGATTATCATGCCATCATATTTTTCTAAAATTCTCATCACTTCAGACTCTTTTGTTTTTGGTACTAGAGTAAAGATGGTCTCTCCAAACATTGCAACTCCTGACTTGAATCCATTTTGTGACAAGTCATCAATCACTTGCTGCATTTGTGGTGTAATGACATCAACATATTTTGCAAATTCAAGTGACATGTCCAAAAATTCCATCTGATCTCTTGACTTTAATAATTTTGTAACCATCTTTCCTCCAAGACCATTTATTTTAGAGAGTTCAGTCTTGATGAATTGTTTTGTTGATATTGGAGAAAAGCAAATTACAATTGCAGAATAATCTGTATGAATTTTCTGCAGGCTTCCAATTCCTGGAGCTCCATGTTTTGTTCTGATTTCAAATCCTCCATGATATGATGATAGTACAGTTCCAAGTCCTGTCTTACAATAAATTTCTGCATTATGTGCAATCTGGCCTATCTTTGTTCTTGATAGATTAGTTCCAAGTGCCTTGTTTAATGCAAATGCCAAACTTAGTGCTACTGCACCGCTTGAGCCAAGACCATACCCAACTGGAATTGTAGTGTCATGTTCAATGTCTAAAAAATAATTTTCTTTTGCAATTTTAAAAAATTCTTTTACTACAAATTCTGAAACTTGGGTGTTATCGGATTTGTAACCAATTACTGTAATCTTAAATCCAGGTTTGTCAGAGCTTGTCACTTTGACTTTGGTAGTTACACCTTCTTTGATACAAAATCCTGCACCGATTGATCCCTTTTGTTCAGGCTCCTTTGGTTCTACTTCAGCTTTGAAAAATCCTGTAATGTGGCCTGGTGCAAAGGCTACTGCCTGCATAATGAGCTTAAACTGGTGAAAAAATATAAAAATGATCATTAAATAATATAAATTAGTATAAATTGACTAAATTCATTCGACGCCTACAAAGGATAGGGAGCAGCATTCTAGTGTCTCTTCCAATAGAGTGGGTCCAAGCAAACAAACTTGAAAAAAGTGATGAGGTAGAAATTGAAACTGGAATTAACAGTGTCTCAATTACTCCAACTGGTGGTAGCAGACCTCCAAATGAAGTTGTTATAGAGTATCCAGTATCAAAACAAGAAAACATTAGCGCATATGTTACGGGTGCATATCTGCTTGGTTTTGATATTATAAAAATAAAAGGAAAATCAACAATATCTGTAGAAGACAGAGAAAAGATCAGAGGACTAATGCGTAGACTAGTTGGAATGGAGATAGTTGAAGAAGATGCATCAAATGTCAATGTACAATTTCTTTTAGATGCAACAACACTAAGTCCAGATAAAATTCTCAAAAGAATGGGTTCAATTGTACTTGGAATGTTTCGTGATACTATATCATGTCTTACATCCACTGACAAGTCGGTGTTGCAGACAATGCCAAGTAGAGATGATGAAATTGATAGACAATATTTCTTGCTTGTAAGGCTAATTCGTAGTGCAATGGTTGACAAGAAACTTGCTACTGCATTAAATCTTGGAAATATAGATATCTTGGATTATAGAGTAGCTGCAAATCTGTTAGAGACTGCAGGTGATACAATAATAGAACTTGCACATTCCATCTCTGAATTATCGACATCTAATACAGATATGAAAAAGCTCTATGATATTGCAACTGAAATAGAAAATGTTCATGAAAAATCAATTACCTCATTTATTGAAAACAATAGAAAACTTGCAATTGAGGCAATTACACTCCATAGAAATTATCAGAAAAAAATATCAAATGTGGGCTCATCACTTGATCCAAAGAAACAGGGCTCAGTACAATTGATAAATCTAGTATTTACGTTTGAGAAACTGTCAAGATGTTGGGCAGATGTTGCTGATTTGGTAAAGCCAGTCTATACTTGAATTTTTTTCTTTATTGCATAAGTCAAGACAGCACAGATTGTCTTTGAATCTGTAATCTTTCCAGACATTATCATTCTAATTACCTTTTTGAAATCAATTTTTACAACAGACATTATCTCGTCGTGGTCAAGCTGCAAATCGCCAACTTTCTTGATACCTGATGCTACATAGCAGTGAATAATTTCAGTATTATATCCAATTGAGGGATAGTACTTGATCAAAGGAGCCATCTTCTTTGCAGTATGTCCTGTCTCTTCTCGAAGCTCTCTGTAGGCACACTTTAGCGGTTTTTCTCCTTTCTCAAGTGTTCCTGCAGGAATTTCAAGCACGTATCCATGTGGAAATCTGTGTTGTCTTACAAGCAGTAACTTGCCATCTTCAATAGCAAGTATAGCTGCAGCACCAGGATGCTCTATTACTTCACGTGTAACTTTTCGTTTGTTTATTGATAAAGTGTAAAGACTCAGTGAGAGAACTCTTCCCTTGAAGACATTTTTTCTCATTTGGTAAAATTACAAAATAATATGTTATGAATGTATCTCAGACATTAGATGCAACCTCTTTGATTTCTTTGCCTCTATGATTGCATCCTTAACCCATTTTTGTGGGAAGGTAATACTCTTTGGCATGAAAAGATCAACTGATTGTATTCCTTCAATATCTTGTACTGTTCTAGCAAGATCATCCATCTTGTATACATTATTTGTATACATGAAGAGGACAATTTGATTCATGTGAACAAAAGGTTTTTGCAAAAATGATCCTGAAAATACTTTGGTAAGTTTTGCAAGTGTTTTTTTGATATCTGTTTTTACTCCAACTAAAATTGCAAATGGGATAAATTCTCCCATGTTCTTTGGATTGTATATCAATGTAAATTGTATTGCTTCATCATTTTGTAACTTTTCAAGTGAGCGAGTTATTGTCTTTGTTGAAAAGCCAGATTTTTTTGCAATCTCTTCTATCTTTAATCTTGGATCTTTTAACAAAATATCAATTATTACTATATCTGTTTTTGTCAGATCTGATCTTATCTCTGGATTCTTTGCTTCAAATATGCTCAAAACTCTAACATCATGTAACAAATTCTTTGCAAGTTCCATTTTTTTTGCAGGATCTTCTTTTACTACAATACTGCAAACAGTAACACCTCCAACACATGGAACAACATAGAACGGTTCTCCAACTAATCTTATTTGGTTTAAGATGTAGTCGATCTCTTTTCCAACTACAACAAAATACAAAACACTATACCCTAATACTGGCGGTTCAATCTTCAAGGCAAATTCTTCAATTACTTTATTTTTGATCAGCTTTTGTATTCTTGATTTTACTGCAACGCCTGAGATGCCAATTTCAGTACCTATCTGTCTGTCAGATTTTCTACAATTATTGAGTAAATGGGAGAGAATTTGTATGTCTAATTTGTCCATTTTATATGGTTATTCCTCACTAATTATATCAAAATATACATCTTGTATATAATAATGTCTAATATGATGATTTTAATACTATAAAACATTAAATATCAGACTAATTATGATCGTCTGTTGGACTATAGAGCCCAAATAGGTATTCGATTCATCACTAGACGTAGAGGTAGTCTTATTGCAGCAAGTCTAGCTGTTGCAATTGCTATACTTGTAGTTCAAGTAAATTCTGTCATCTTTCAGGGATTGTATGATGCAATAGTTCGTGATCAGATTAACTATAGATTTGGTCATGTTTACATTACCAGACAAGAAGATTTTATCAAAAAATCTGATTTTATGTTGATTAACTGGTTGGAAAGAATTCCATATGTTCAAGCTGCTGCTCCAAGAATTGAAACTACAGCTTCAGTTAATGCAACAATAAATGGCCAAATAATACACGATTATGCAGTTCCTGTAATTGGCGTTGATCCAGTTCTGGATAGGGCAGCCTCTACAATGGCTCAAACTGTGGGAAATGGCCAATATGTTTCATTTAGAAATTCAGCTGTACTAGGAGCAATTGTAGATAGAGATCTTGGATTCCCACAGGTAGGAGATACTATAAAACTAAAATTTAAAGATCAACACGGTCTTGATATTTTACGAAGATTAACAGTAGTTGGAATAACGTCAACTGCAGGATCAGTGGGTCTTGATAATAGTGTCATAATGAATATTGATACACTACGTGAAATAATAGATAGACCACACCAAACACAATCAATAATTGTTAAATTAAACGATCCATCAAAAGATCAGGATGTCAAAAATCTATTTCTTAGTGCATTTCCATCAAATGCTGATAAATTCAAGGCCCAAACAATAGAGGAATCAGCAGAGACAACACTACGTGGTTTTAGATCAGGTATTGCTCTGATTAATCTAGTTGGATATTTTGGAATGATGTCATCTGCATTTGCAGTTGTTACCATACAAATGATGCAGGTAACAAGTAAGACACGTGATATTGGTGTAATGAGAGCAATTGGAGCAAAAAGAAAAGATGTACTACTAGTTTTCATATTTCAAGGAATGGTTATCGGCGCAATAGGGGCAGGACTTGGTTCTGTGATGGGTGTGGCATATACGGCATATGCGAAAGAAACTCACATGACATTCCAAGGAAGTTTACCGTTAGAGGTCAAATACAACTGGACAAGTATAATCCAGACAGACATCATGGCTTTTGTGCTTGCTGTAATTGCATCAATCTATCCTGCATACAAGGCTACAAAACTAGAACCAGTGGAGGCCATGAGAGTTGGCTGATTACGTCTTGGAAGTAAAAAATGTCGATAAGGTGTATGGGCAGGGAGATACCGAAGTGTATGCTCTACGAAATCTATCATTTAGTGTAAAACGAGGAGAGTTTATGCTAATTGTTGGAAGCTCAGGTTCTGGAAAATCTACTTTGCTTAACATGATTGGATTACTTGATAGACCAACAAGAGGTAAAGTGATAATTGATGGAGTTGATACATCTTCACTTAATGATAATCAACTTTCTTCATTTAGAAATTCAAAGCTTGGATTCATATTCCAGTTTTCAAATCTTTTATCAGATCTTACTGTTCTTGAAAACGTAACATTACCAAGAAGAATTCAAGGTACAATGCAAAATGCTGCAGAAGAATCAAAAACATTACTTAAAACAGTAGGACTTGAAAGTCAGATGCACAAATTTGGAAATCAAATATCTGGTGGACAAGCTCAACGAGTTGCAATAACAAGAGCTCTTGTAAACAAGCCAGCAATTGTATTAGCAGATGAACCAACAGGAAACTTGGATTCGGTATCTGCCGAAACCACTGTACAATTACTCAAATCATTAAATCGAAAGTTATACCAGACTTTCATTATAGTTACACATGACCGTCATCAATTTGGTGATGTGGATAAAGTGGTAACAATTAAAGACGGCAGAATTGTCAAAGAAGAGATGGAGTCAAGTTTGACTTGATCTACCAAACCATTACATTAACAATTCTATTATTAGCAGGACAAATTATAATTCCAAGCTATGCAACATCTCCTGAAATAATAACACCAGGATTATCTCCATTTGAGCATGACTTTGCTGATGTCAAATTCCTTGATGCATACTTTGGAACCTTTGGACAAAAAATTGAGGTAGAACCAGGAGATCTAAACGTCCCACTTACAATTGTATTTTCAAATATTGGCTCCCAAGATATTACTGGGATAAGAGGTCTTCTTAGCTTACCAACTGGATTTACTTCAGCTAATTCAGCTAATGGTCTTATACAAGCTGATAATACTGCAACAGCTACCTCTGGACAATCATTTTCTCTAACCTTCTTTGTAAATGTAGATAAAAATCTCAATATTCACAGTTACGCTGGAACAGTCAAGGTTACTTACACTCTAGTACGAGAAAACGGTGAACGTACTTCATTTATTGACTTTAACTTTAAGGTGACAGGAAAAAGTATAATTAATCTAAAGGCTGCAAATCCATTTCTAAATCCTGCAACAACCAATGATGTAACAGTTGATATCTCAAATGGGGGAACTGGACCTCTTAACAATGTAGATGTTGTTATACAAAGATCACAAAATACTGGTACTTCAACTGATACAAGTAATTTGTCTGGCATAGTGCTTGACCAAAACCACTGGAATATAGGAACTGTTCAACCAGGATCATCTAGTACATTTGCAATCAAAGCATTTATTCCACAAAGTTTAGCTGGTCAAACCATTCATGCTACATTTGTAATAACATACTTTGATGGACAAGGAAATCAAGTTTCTACAACAAGGACAGTTGACTTTATTACGGAACCCACAAGCTATACATCAACTATCAAAATATCTTCCCCACCGTATCTACTTTCTGCTGTAATGCAGAACTTGACTCTAGGAATTGAGAACCTGTCTCCATCAAAAATATCTCACATTTCAATATCAATTACACCAAATTCGAATAATCTGAAGATACTTCAAGATAATAAATGGCTAATCGACGAGATTAATCCACTTGATAAGACAAACCTAGTGATTCCTGTATTTGCAGACCAGAGTATTGAAGGTCAGGCCGTAAACTACGAAGTTGATCTTCAATATACTAAAGACGGTTCAACTAATATCGAAAAACAGACTTTTGCAACCTATATTCGTGGAGTGATTGATATCTCAGTTCATGACATAGGGGTATCAGAAATTGCTGGAAAGAAGATGATAATAGGAAATGTACTCAATCAAGGAAACGTAAAAGCTGTATTTGGTCAGGTAACTGTAATTCCATTAGATAATTCAATTATAAAACAATCAAGTCAGTATATTGGTGATATCGATATAGATGCACCAGTTCCATTTAACATACCAATAAATTCTGATACACCACCAACAGGTGATCAAAAAGTTCAGGTAACACTAACTTGGAAAGACACACTGTTACAACAACATACTATAACTGAAATTGATACAGTCTCTTTTGGAAATCCACCGGTTTCAAGCGATAATTCTAACTTTAATCAACTACAAATTGTAATACTGGTAGCAATCGCAGCAGGAATAGGTGGAATTGTGTTTAAGGTAAGAAAGAAAAAGGTTGCATTAGAAAAGAAAGTAGAACAATCAAGCTAAGGGTATATTTACTCGAAAGACATTTTTTTAGATATGATCTGGGATGAGATTGAAATCCCAAAAGAAGTTCGCCATTTTATGCCCGAAGAAGCAGAAGAAACAGTCTTGGGTCAAAAAAATGGTGCAAAAAAACAATATCGCTATGGTAATCTACACATTCGCGAATATGATGACAAGTATCTTGTTCACATGGACAAAGTTGATCCACGACACGACCCATTAGGTCATCTTGTACATGATGCACCTGAAATTTTAATTGGCATAGCAAGTGGAATAATTGCAGGAAAAAAAATTGCATCAAGTATATACAAATTACAAAAGAATGCCCCTCTTGCAAAAAGTACATCTGTTTTAGCAGGACTTGTAGCATCTGCAATAGCAGGATATGCAAGTTATTCCTTTGTAAAAAGACTCAAAGAGTTCTAAGAGGGGAATTGAAATTTCAAAATCACGCACAATTCAAACTTTTATCAAACTTGTGCCTCTAGTACTTGCACTAAAAAAAGATAGAAGAGAATGGGTAAGAAAACAAGGAAAAAATGTTGATCTAAAAAGATATCAAAAAAATGCCAGAAAAGCTCTCAAGACATTCATATCTCTTGGTCCTGTATATGTAAAACTAGGTCAGTGGTTATCATCAAGGGCTGACATTTTACCACAGCCATATCTTGAAGAACTTGCAAAGCTACAAGATGAAGTTCCTGCAGAACCATTTGATAAAGTAAAACCAATTATAGAAAAAGATCTAGGACCAATGAATCAAAATTTTGATTTTGTTGATACTGATGTGATTTCTGGTGCATCATTGGGCCAAGTTTACAAAGCAAAACTTCGAGGTAAAGATGTTATAATTAAAGTTAGAAGGCCAGGAATTGAAAAAGTAGTTGAGGAGGATATTCGTGTTCTTAAAAAAATTATTCCACTTGCAATGAAGTTTGTAGATCCAAATCTTAGATATTCTGCAGAAGCGATGCTTTCACAATTTATTGAAACAATTCACGAAGAAATGGATTACAGAATTGAATCCCAAAATCTCAAATCAATAAAGAAAAACATGCAAAACTTTCCTAAACTAATAATTCCATCTGTAATAGATGACAGATCAACCCAAAATATCCTCACTATGGAATACCTTCCTGGAATCAAGATTACAAACGTAAAGGCCCTTGATGAGGCAGGAATTGATAGGGAACAGCTTGTTGTGAGGGCTCACAAGGTGTTTTTTACTATGTTATTAAAACATGAATTATTCCACGCAGACCCCCATCCAGGAAATATAGCTGTGACAAATGATGGTTCACTAATACTCTATGATTTTGGAATGGTTGGAAGACTAGATGCCAAAACTCGTCTGAAATTAATTCGACTTTACTTGGCACTTGTAGAAAGAGAGCCGGTAAGAACTGTTTCTGCAATGGATGATCTTGGAATGCTTATGCCAGGATATGATAGAAATATTATCGAAAAAGGAATCGCACTTTCAATCCAGGCTTTTCATGGAACCAAAGTAGATAGAATGGAAGTCAGAGCATTAATGGATCTTGCAAACAAGACAATGAGTAGATTTCCTTTCAAGCTTCCAAAACATCTTGCACTCTATATGAGAATGGCATCGATACTTGAAGGAGTATACTTGACACACAAAGTCAATTTTAGATTCATCAATGTATTACAAAATATTCTAGAAGAAGAAAATATCATAAAAGATGCATACATTGAAGAGCTAAAAATTTCATTTAACAGATTTGTAAAATCAGTAGATTCTGCAATTGCAATAGTTCCCGAAATCAGGCAGTTCTTAGAACAAAATAAAAACATGCAGGCAAATGTACCAAAATCTAGAACAATTCTACTTTCTGGTAGTATTCTCTCAGCAGCAACATTTGTTGGTTCTGCAATTTTGTATCCGACAAATTATCTAGTAGGTGAAATTGGAATGATTGGTTCTGTTGTGATAATGGGAATTTCTATTTTGTTAAGAGACCGTTAATTATTCTATTGTGATATTTTTTCCAGTCTTTGTTGGTATTGTCAAGGTGAGAACACCATCATGATATTTTGCTGATGCTACAAGGTCTTCGTCATCTTTTACTTCTATTGGAAGTCTCATTTTTTTATCAATTGAACTTGGTCTTTGTCTCCAAATGACTGTTCCCTCTACCTCGTGCTCTCTTTTTGCATTGATTGAGAGGATATTACCATTGAGTCTGACCTTGATCTCTTTCTTATCGAAACCAGGCATGTCTATTGTTATTGTAAGTTTGTCATTTTGGAAAATCATGTCTACAGGAGGAAGAATGAATTCGTAAAACTCACGTGATCTATTACCTATTTCTTTCATGACTTCTTTTACCATATAGTTACCAAAGCCCATTTAATATCAAATAGTCCTTTTTTGATTATTAAACCTTAGTTAGATTCACAATTTATCTACTGCCCAATTTAATAGGATTTAATGATTATAGTTATAGAAGGCTTTGACCAAGCTGGAAAAAAAACCCAATCAAAACTATTGGGTGATTTTTTAAAGACTAGAAATAAGAAATCAATGATATTTAGTTTTCCAGATTATACAACTCCTGTTGGAAAAGAGATCAAAAACTTTCTTAGTGGAAAAAGAAAATTTCCTCCACAGGTAATTCACTGTCTTCTTGCAGCAAATAGGTGGGAAAGATCAAAAGATATCGAAGATGCTCTTTCAAAAAATTATGTTGTAATAATGAATCGTTATTACCAATCAAACCTAGTATATGGAACCGTTAACGGACTTGATTTGAAGTGGCTTGCAAATCTAGACAAGGGACTTCCAAAAGAAGACATGGTTATTTTACTTGATGTCAAGGTATCAGATTCATTTTCAAGAAAAAAACAACGACGTGATAAATTTGAAAAAGATAAAACATTTGCACTCAAAATTGCTGGAACATACAGAAGGCTGGCAAAAAAATATGGTTGGTACATTGTAAACGCATCACAAAGTAAAGATCAAGTTCATCAAGAAGTGCAAAAAACCATACTAAAACACATGAAATGATAACATGACTAGAAAATATCTTCAGATTGTAGATCCGATTCATGATTTTATCACAGTATATCCGCATGAGCTTGAGCTAGTAGATTCTCCAGCATTTCAAAGACTAAGAAGAATAAGGCAACTTGCAGGAGCTCATCTTGTATATCCCGGCGCCCAACATTCAAGATTTGAACATTCCCTAGGAACAATGCATATTGCAAGTCAAGCAGCAAACGTTCTCAAAGATAAAGGATATCTTAATTCTAAAGATTCTGAAAACGTTCGAATGGCTGCACTATTACATGATATTGGTCATGGCCCGTTTTCACATCTATTTGAAGAGGTAATTCAAAAAAAGAAAAAAATCTCTCATGAAGAAATAGGAAAAAGACTCATTCTAAAATCCGAAATTGGTGATATCATAACAAAATCAGGATTTGATAAAACATTTCTTAGTAAACTTGCATTTGGAGATTCAAAATATCAATTCATGAATGAGATAATTTCTGGTGGGCTAAGTGCTGATATGATGGATTATCTTCTACGTGATGGTTATTTTACGGGTTCAGAACATGCCAAAGTAGATTTTATGCGTATAATACATTCACTTGATGTTTACAACAAAAAACTTTCACTTGACAAATCAGCACTTTACTCTTTTGAATCAATGATGATTTCAAGATACCAGATGTTCAAAGCGGTATATTTTCACAAGACAGTAAGATCTGCAGAGGTAATGTTAATTCAATCAATGTTACTTGCAGACGATGAACTTGATCTTACTACAGATAATTTAGAAAAATATATCAAACTTACAGATGAATTTGTAATTTCAAAACTTGTTTCACTTGTACCTAGAAATTCTGATCTTAAAAGAGCAAGACAGCTTGCACTTGAATATCAAGAGCGAAAGTTGCTCAAGTGTGTTTATGAAAAGATCTTTACAGGTCCACGAATGGGCAGAATAAACATAAATGATCTTCAAAAAGAGATTGCCAAAAAATCGAAGGTTGATGAGTGTGAGGTTTTCATCGATGTATCAAAGACCCCATCCATACCACTTTCTCCATCAAAAAAAGAATCACATTCTATTATTCTTACTACAAAGAAAGGTGAAGGTCCCAAGGAGTCATATGAGCTTCCAATATCTGAGATTCCTCTAGTCTCTGCAATTTCTGGCTTTATGGATATACTTAGGGTCTATACAAGACAACAATTTAGAAAAAAGGTTGAAATGGCAGCACACGTCATTCTTGGTGAAAACAGACAATGAAAAAAAGAATTGTAGTGAAATTATCTGGAAGTTTATTTGGTCTTGAAGATACAAAAACACTGAAACAATATGCTGAGTTTTTTGTAAAAATTAGCAAGATATGTCAACCAATTATAATTGCAGGTGGAGGAAAAATTGCAAGACATTACATCACACATGCAAGATCTTCTGGAGCAGATGAATCTACACTTGATGAACTTGGAATCGAAGTTTCAAGACTTAATGCAAAACTTTTGATTTATGCATTACAAGAAAAAGCATATCCGCATCCTCCTGTCAATCTAAAAGAAGTCGCAAATGCTGCTGACTCTGGACTGATTGTAGTTACAGGTGGTCTCCACCCAGGACAGAGTACAAATGCTACTGCTGCACTTATTGCAGAAAAGGTACGAGCAAATGTATTTTTGAATGCAACAGATGTTGACGGGGTTTATGATTCTGATCCAAATAAAAACAAAAATGCAATCAAGTTCAAAAAAATTCCAATTAAGAAATTGCGTTCCATGCTAGTTCATCAGGATTCTATAGCAGGCGGATATGATTTGATGGATATTGTTGCACTAAAAGTGATAGAGCGCTCTAAATTAAAGACAAGAATACTCAAGGCAGACACTAAGACACTAGAAAAAGCATTCAAAGGAAGCCCAGAGGGCACTGAAATTACACTAACCTAATCTGTCCATTATATTCAGAAATTCCTGCAGCAATGGCTTTCTTTAAAATTTCTCTAGCCTCATCTTCTTTGAGAACTTTTGATTGTGACTTTGCATATCCTTCCTCATCAACTATTACCACAAGCCAACCTTCACCTGGTTTTTCAACAGCAGCTACAAATTCCTGTTCTCCTACAGGAACAAATGCTCCTTGAGATTTTTTTACAGTAAGTGTAAGCATGGCAAAACCTGCATGCGAGAAAAGTGTCATCTGAGATTTTCTTGATCTCTCTTGACCTATTCTGATTGCTTGATGATATTGCATGATTTTCTTTTGAAACTTTTACTATAAGAGTTTTCAACTCAACATTTAAGAATTGAACAATTTGTAGAAAAATCCTTGGAGAAGAAAATTTTAGTTTATGTTGCAATAGGAGTTATAATTGCATTACTTGGTATAGTTGCTATTCTTCCAAGTTCTAGTCTTTTTAAGAATATGATGTCTCATAACGCAAATGTACCATCTGCATTGACATCTGTAATGACTGAAGTAAAACCGCTTACCATAGAATACAACGGCTCATCTGTACTGTCAGTAACAGACAAGGATGCAACAATAGAATCTAAATTTAATTTAACAAATACAAATGATGATACTTTGATTATTGAAATGCTAAGCTATGATGTCAATGTAAATGGGGTTACAATTGGTCATGGTCAGTATGGGCAAAAATATGAGGGAGCTTCAGACAGTTCAACCTACCTGCCTCTTACACAACACAACTCTGAGACAATTTCAGTCCAGGCCCAAATAATCAATGATGGAAATAATCCTCAAGTGTGGTCTGCATTGCAAAGCGGTACAGGAAATATTAAGATCCAAGGAACTGCTTATTATTCAACACATTCGCCTTTTGCTGGAGAAAGTTATTCCAAAGATTTTAACTTTACAAAATAAAAATTAGATTTTAACGACCTGGATTGTATCTTGAACGAATGAACTTCACCAGGTAGATAAAGCCAAGTATTATCCATACCATCAACATTGCTCCCCATGAAAGTACAGCAATCTTTGGTAAGCTCAGGCCTATCTGAGATACATAGTCAAGGTACTGTGTAGGAATTATTTTTTCCAGCAGATAAAATGGAAGAAGATACGGATTGATGTCTTTGATGTCTAGAAGAGATTTTGCACTAAGCAGTGTGATTACAGCATGCCATCCAAAGAAGGACGTTACAAAGAAAAATACCGCTTTTCTTCCAACCGGTTTTTTGTATCCTCTTTTTTCAAATTTCTCTAATCTCTCTTTTACTCTTGCAAGTTCTACTTTGAGTTCTTCTACAGATTTCTGGTCTCCTGATTTTTTCTTTGAAGATCCCAAGTATGTAGATATCAATGAATCCAGATATCTTTTATCAGAATTGTAAAGTGATTTACCATCTTGTAATGCACTTAAAATATAGCCGAGTCTTCCAGAATCTCCTTTCTTGGAATCTATCAAGTAATTTACATAGTCAATTAGTTCGTTTGCCATCTTAATTCTCCATTTTCAATATAGACAAGAGTTGCCAAAAACGGCTTTAGATGACATTATCAATATTATCAAGCTCTTTTGGAAAGGGATTTTAATTATTATTTTGATTCTAGCCTACGTTCTTGAGGAAGTTTATGATTGGCTCTTTATCTGGATTGGATAAAGATGAGAATCCCTCTAATAATTCTCTTTGAGTGTGTAATACATCATCCAAAGTCTTTTTGATGTGCTCTGTATTGAATGGAACGAGTCTATCGATCTTTCCCTCACCATATGATGTTACATATCTTCTCAATATTGCTGCAACAAAATTTGGTGCAATACCAAGTAGCGTCATGATTGCTTCTTTCAGATCCTTCTCCTTTATGTTGGAATCTTTTTCAAGAAAATTATTCATGATTCTAATTCTTTCTTTGTTTGTCTCAGCTACTGAAGCAGCAACAAGTAAACCACTATCAGTTAGTTGGTAATATGGAACACCTTGTTCTTGCAGTGCTTTTGGACCACGCTTTATTGGAAGTCTCCCAGCTTCCTCTACTAATTTTAGAGGAAGAAGAACTTCATCTAAATCTCTGAAAATACCAGAATAGATGTTTTGCCAAGTAGTTCCATTTAGTTCTGCAAGCTTGTGTGCAATTGCAGTACGTGTCTTTCTTGTTGGCAAAGTCTCAGATGCAAGATGAATAATTATTCCACGTTGTCGCATAGCTTCACCCGTGAATTCTTTGTCTTTAGTCTTAAAAGTCTGAAAGACTGATAGATTTGGAAATTGGTTCTTTGTTTTGGTCATATTTTTTCACTATATGCTATGAAATGATTCTAGGATTGTAAGCGAGCAATTTTTTATGGTTTGATAATCTAGAATATTCATTTTGTGATATTATCATATTTTACCAAGATATAAGAATTTATGACTTGTAAAAATCATGATGATTTAATTTTTGTTCAGATCTGATACACTAAAACTTGTGAAAAAATTCCATAAATGCTTCATTCCATCCTTGAATGATTTTATATAATGAAAGGGATTTACATCACCTTTCTTTAGATAGAAAATATGTTAATCTCATCTTCTGCATTAACGAAAAAGATTGAAGGACCTGATCTAATTCTAGTTGATTCTAGATCATACAAAGAATATCTAGAAGGACATATTCCCGGTGCTGTAAATCTTGATTTTTTCTATTATCACTGGTCAGATACCTCAAAAGATGGAATAAAGGCATTTGAAAAACAAATGGAAAATTTACTCTCTTTTTTGGGAGTTACAAAAGACAAGACAGTTGTATTCTATGATGAAGTTTCAGGAATGAGTGCAGCAAGGGGAGTTTGGACTTTGATGTATTTCTCACACTCAAATACGTTCATGTTAGATGGGGGATTTAAGAAATGGAAGAGTCTTGGACTTGCTACAGAAACAAAAACAAATGGATTCAAGCCAGCAAAATTTTCAGGCAAGACAAACAAAGATCTAATTGCAGGCTATGAATACGTCAACAAAAAGATTGGTAAAACCAAGCTTCTTGATGCAAGAAGTAAAGATGAATATGATGGAGTTACGATTCGAGCTGCAAGAAGAGGACACATTCCAACTTCTATCAATATCGATTGGACACTAAATGTCAATGATGATGGTACTATGAAATCAAATGAAGAACTTGCAAAGATGTATAATTTTTCAAAAGATGATGAAATAATAACATATTGTCAAGGTGGATATCGCGCTGCAAATTCCTTTTTAGCACTCAAACTACTTGGATTCAAAAATGTCAAGATCTATCTTGGTTCGTGGAGCGAGTGGGGAAACAAGATGGACTTGCCAATTGAGACTTCTCAAAAATGAGATCTAATTATTATAAAATAATGTACGATGATCGCACTTGTTAATTTTTAAAAAATCTGAAACTCTACAAAAATTAGATTAATATAGCCTCTCTAAATGAGCCATGATGATGGTGCTTAACAAGCGTTCTAAATTATCGCTTTTAGTTATAGCAGCTGGATTAACAATTGCACTATCTACATTTGTATCAACAACTCCCGCATTTGCTCAGACAAGTTCTCCTGCTAGTAGCGGATTAACAAAACCACTCTTAGCAATTGCAGCGGCAATTGCAATCGCAGGTGGTCTTATTGGTACTGGTAATGCACAACAAGGTATTGGTGCTGCTGGTATGGGTATTATTGCTGAGAAGCCAGAGAAGTTTGGTCAAGTATTATTCTTCTTCGTCATCCCAGAAACGCTTTGGATCATTGGATTCGTGTTAGGAATCATATTACTACTTGGCATACTATAGTGGTTTTCAATAATGAGCATTGAAACGTTCATTCAAGAGATAGAGAATAGAAAACGAAAAGAGATTGACGGTCTTGAAAAAGATCTAACCGAAAAAAAGTCAAAGCTCCAAACAGAGATGAATAATACTATCAAAGAGATTCAAGAACGTTTTTCAATTGAGGCCAAAATAAAATCTGAAAGAGAACAAGCAAGAATAATCGAGGCTTCAAAGCTCCAAGCAAAAAAGATCATATTTGATGCTATTAATGCTAACATGCAATCTGCTTTTACCGTAATTCAACAAGAGATAGAAAGTTACACAAAGAATCCTCAATACAAGAAAGCTCTTGAAACTATGGTTAGCAATTCAAAAAAGAAACTTGGTCAAAATATTATAGTTCATTGCCGAGAAGAAGACAAATCGATTCTCAAAGAACTTGGAGTAACCACAAGTAAGTCCATTAAGACTCTTGGCGGAATCATTGCAGAAAACAAAGAAGGAACAAGAGAATTGGACCTTACTTTTGAAGAATTACTTAGAACCAATGAAGACCAAGTCAAGAGCT